>CAOKUH010000075.1 GCA_948472605.1 uncultured Mycoplasmatota bacterium | reverse complement strand
TATATTTTTTATTAAATAAAAAGACTATTGAACTTATTTGTCAACAGTCTGAAGTGCTATATTAGCACCTTTTATTTTGGTATGATATAATAAAATAGTAAAAAAAGAAGGACTTATTTATGATAAAAAAAGAATTATTATCTCCTGTTGGAAATTTAGAAAGTTTATATGAAGCAATCCATAATGGTGCAGATGCTGTATACCTTGGTGGTAAAAAATTTGGAGCTCGTGCCTTTGCTGATAACTTTGATGAACAAGAATTAATTAAAGCTATTAAATATTGCCACTTATACGAAGTTAAAATATATGTCACCATAAATACCATAATTTATGAAAATGAATTATCAGAATGTCTTAATTATATTCGTTTTTTACATCAAAATAATGTTGATGCAGTAATTATGCAAGATTTAGGTTTAATTAAATTAACACGTGAAAAATTCCCTAATTTAGAAATTCATGCTTCTACCCAAATGCATAATCATAACCAAGAACAATTAAAAATGTTAGAAAACTTAGGAATTAAAAGAGTAGTATTGGCAAGAGAAATACCAATAGAAGAAATAAATGAATATGAAACTAATATGGAAATAGAAGCATTTATTCATGGAGCTTTATGTATTTCCTACTCTGGTCAATGTTTATTTAGTAGTTTACTATTAAATAGAAGTGGTAATAGAGGTTCTTGCGCTGGAATTTGTCGCCTTCCTTTTAAACTAATAGAAGATACTCATAAAATAGATACAGAAGGAGATTATTTATTAAGTCCTAAAGAATTTATGACCTTAAATAATTTTCAAGAAATAATGGAATCTAATATTTATTCTCTAAAAATTGAAGGCAGAATGAAAAGTCCTGCTTATGTAGGTTTTATTACTAAATTATATCGAACTTTAATTGACAATTATAACAATAACAAGTCTTTAGAAATATCTAATCTAGATTTAGATAATCTAAAAGTCTTATTTAATAGAGGCTTTACTAAAGGACATTTATTTAAAGAGCAAACAAATAATTTAATGAATATCAAAAATCCAAACCATCAAGGAATAATATTAGGAAAAGTAATTGAGATAAAAAAAGACAAAATAAAAATAAAATTAGAAAAAGATATCCATCAAGAAGATGGTATACGTTTTTACAAAGAAGGTAAAGGATTTATAGTAAACTTTTTATATAATGAACAAGGACTTCTCATAAATAAAGCTTTAGCTGGCAGTGTGATTTATGTAGATAATAAAATTAATTTGCAAAATAAAGATATTGTTTTAAAAACTATTGATTATGAATTAACAAAAGAATTAGAAAAAATAAACTATAAAAAAATACCTTTAATTTGTACTCTAAAAGCTTTTATAAATAAACCTTTAGAAATAAGTTTTAGTGATAATAAAAATGATGTTTTTATAAAAGGAAATATAATAGAAGAGGCTAAGAATAATGAAACAACAAAAGATATAATAGAAGATAAATTAAAAAGATTAGGTGATTGTCCTTTTATAATAAAAGAATTTCATGTAGAAAAAGATGATAATATTTTTATACCTATGAGTGAACTTAAAAATATAAAAAGAGATTTAATTGAAAAGTTAATTAATATAAGAGAAAATTTTATACCTCATGTATTTGTAGAAAATAATATAAGTGAAAATAAAACTAGTCAAAAAACATCTTATAAAATTAATTTAAATGTTTTAGTTCGTAATGAAGAACAGCTTAAATATTGCCTTAGCAAAAATATTAAAAACATTTATGTGACCGATGAAAACTTATATAAAAAATACCAAGATAAAGAAAATGTTTATTTAAGATTAAGTCGAGTTAAATCAAAATTTAAAGAATTAAATGAAAGAAACTTGTTGGTTTGTGAAACAGGTTCATTATTCAAATACGGAAAAAATAATAATGTTATAGCAGATTACTATTTTAATGTTGTAAACTCTAAATGCTTTAATTATTTAGAAAATTTAGGAGCAAATCTTATTACTTTATCGGTTGAAAATAATATCGAAAATTTAAAAAATTTATGTGAAAATATTGAAAATAAAGAAAAGATAGAATTATTTATTTATGGTAAACCAGAGGTAATGGTTATGAAATATTGTCCTTTAAATATGTTAGTTAATAAAAACAATTTTTGTAATGTGTGCAAAAATAATCATAAATATTATTTAAAAGATCGTAATGACCAGCTATATCGTATTATTAATGAGGCAGAGGATAATCATTTGACACATATAATGTATTATAAGAATCTAGATTTAATAAGTAATATCGATGAATATAAAAAAATGGGGATTGAAAATTATCGGATTGAGTTACTTGACGAAACTCCTGATGAAATAGAGTTAATTTTATGTAAAATAAGCTAGTGTAAATTTTTAGTAAACAAAAGTAAAAGTAAAGTAAAAATATTTATAACTTTACTTTTTTTTGATATACTACTAGTAGAATAAAATAAGGAGTGATTATTGTGAAGGCACCAAAAGTTTTAGAGCATATAAAACCAGCTCACATAAATTGTGGAAGTGAAGATATTGCCCCAATCGTGGTAATGCCTGGAGATCCACTACGAGCAAAATATATTGCTGAGAACTTTTTAAGTGAAGCAAAACTTGTTAGTGATACAAGAAATATGTTTGCTTATACAGGAACTTACAAAGGAGTAAGATTAACTGTTATGGGATCAGGAATGGGAATGCCTAGTATGAGTATTTATGCATTCGAACTATTTTATTTTTTTGGAGTCGAAAAAATAATTAGAGTAGGTACTTGTGGAGGTTTAGATCCTAAATTAAATATTCCTGATATTATTTTGGCAGATAGTTCTTATAATGAAGGAAACTTTGCCTATGCTTATAATGGAGATCCAACTCATTTAGTGTTACCTAGTAAAGAATTAAACAAAAATATTATTGCTACTAGTAAAGAATTAGGAACTCACATAACAACTGGAACAGTTATGACTACAGAAAATTTTGATTTTTATAGCAATCATGAAGCTATTTTAAATCGAGTACCTAAAAATATCAAAATTATAGCTGGCGAAATGGAAGCATTTGCTTTATTTCATATAGCAGATTCTTTTGATAAGCAAGCATCTTGTATTCTAACCGTTGTTGATAGTAAATTTAGTGAAACATTTATGAGTCAAGAAGACCGTGAAAAATCACTAAATGAATCTATTACTTTAGCCTTAGAATCAATCATAAAATAAAGGAACCATAAGTGTTCTTTTATTTTGCTTAACTATAATAAAAAACTTGCAATTTATAATACTTTTGCATATAATTTAAATATACAAGCGAAGATGAGCCTGGAAAACTCGGAGCTATATAAAAAATAAAGGTGATTCACTAAAGAATAAATAGGGTGGAACCGCGGATTTTAAAAGTTCGTCCCTAGTTATTCTTTAGTGTTTTTTTAAGGAGGAAAAAAATGAATAAAAAAATAACAATGGACACAATAGTTAATTATTGTAAACAATATGGTTTTATCTTTCAAGGAAGTGAGATTTATGGAGGATTATCTAATACTTGGGATTATGGACCATTAGGAAGAGAATTAAAAAATAATATAAAAAATGCTTGGTGGCAAAGATTTATAAGAGAAAACTTATATAATTATGGTCTTGATAGTGCTATTCTTATGAATCCTGAAGTATGGGTAGCTAGTGGGCATGTTGCATCCTTTGCTGATCCTTTAATTGATTGTAAAAAATGTAAATCTCGTGAAAGAGCTGATAAATTAATTGAAGATTTTACAAATGGTCGTGAAACAGGAGATGGTTGGGATAATGAAAAATTAGAAAATTTTATAAAAGCCGAGAATATACCTTGTCCAAAATGTGGGGGAACTGATTTTACACCAATTCGAAAATTTAATTTATTATTTGAAACACACCAAGGAGTAACCGAAGATGCTAAAAGTAAAGTTTATTTAAGAGGTGAAACAGCTCAAGGAATATTTGTTAATTTTTTAAATGTTGCAAGAAGTATGAGAACTAAAATCCCTTTTGGTATAGGCCAAATTGGTAAAAGCTTTCGAAATGAAATAACTCCTGGTAATTTTATATTTCGTACTCGTGAATTTGAACAAATGGAATTAGAATTTTTTTGTAAACCTAATACTGATTTAGAATGGTTTGGCTATTGGAAAAATTATTGCTTAGACTTTTTAAAAGATTTAGGCTTAAAAAAAGAAAACTTAAGATATCGAGACCATGCTAAAGAAGAATTATCATTTTATAGTAAAGCAACAACTGATATAGAGTTTTTATTTCCTATGGGATGGGGAGAATTATGGGGAATAGCAGATCGAACTGATTATGATTTAGGAGTTCATATGGAACATTCTAAAACTGATCTTCGTTATTTAGATCCTGAAACTAATGAGAAATATTTACCATATGTTATTGAACCATCAGTAGGAGTAGATCGTTTATTTTTAGCAATATTAACAAACGCTTACCAAAAAGAAATTTTAGAAAATGGTGAAGAAAGAGAAATATTAAAAATACATCCTTATTTAGCACCTATTAAAGTAACGATTTTACCATTAATCAAAAAAATTCATGCCGAAAAAGCTCAAAGTATTTTTGCTAATTTATCAAGATATTTTGAATGTAGTTATGATGAATCAGGATCAATTGGCAAAAGATATCGTAGAAGTGATGCTATTGGAACACCTTTTTGCATAACTATAGATGATGAAACATTAAACCAAAATATTGTTACCATAAGAGATAGAGATACGATGGAACAAATAAAACTTGACATAAAAGATTTAGAAGCGTATATTAGTTCAAAAATTAGATTTTAAGTTAATAAAATGGTTTTGGTGAAAAATTATGAATAGAAAAATACAAGAAATACTTAATAAAATAGTTGGAGATTTAGCAAATCTTAAGATAAGCATTAAACATGAAAAAGTTAATGATAATAATGCGATGTCTTTAGATGCATTAGATTATGTTTACCTTCATATATTAGACACTTTTAATGTTAAAAATACTGAATATTGTAAAAAAGAACTTTCTATATGGTTATATTTAAAACCTGAGGTGATTTTTGATAGATTTAATATTATAGATGTTAAGATTAAAGATATTATTTATTTTACTAACTGGTATATTACTAATTTTATATTATTTTATAAAAATCCAAATAATAAGAAAGCCTTTGTTGAAAAGTATAAAGTATTAATTGCTACAACAAATGAAGGAATTGAAGCTTCTAATTATATAGTTAATAATAGGTTAAATGGTTTTAGTATTGAAATGAAAATGACATCTGAAAAAGAAAAATTATCGGAAAAAGAAAAGGAAAAACATCTTGAAGATTTTTTTGATTCTTTAAAAAGCATAGTTATAGATATGGAAAAATATCAAAAAAAAGATATTTTTTATGCCAATCAATTAGGATTTTTAAAATATTTTGATATAAATGACGATTTAATAGAGCAAATTAAATTAGACATAATAAAAAATGCCAAACATGAAGAAATTGATGAATCAAAAGTTGAAAAAAAAGAAAAAAATGAAAAAATAGAACTACCTAAAATATCTTTAGGAAAGACCATTTCTGAAAAAGAAGAAAATGAAAGAAAAAGAGCTTTATTTGAAGAAATGAATCATTATTACAAAGACGATGAAATAATTAAAGATGAGGATTATGAAAAAATATTAATTATTTTAGGAAAGCTATATACACCAGAAGAGGCATCACAAATAAAGAATAACATTCTAGTTAATAATCAAAGATTAAAACAAATTAGATATGATAATACGAAACAAGAATTACTTAGTGTAGATAATAATATATTTATGGATTTTATTACAAATGTTTTTTATCAAAATGATATTAGATATGTTGCTTATTTTTCTTTAATCCAAAATACATTAAATGAAGTAAGTTCTTTAATTAATGAATATATTCTATTAGAAGATAACGATAAGTTAAGTTTAAAAGAAGTATATCAAGAACAAATTAATCTAAGTTTAGATACACTAAAAGAATATGGTTTAAATATTCCAGATGGATTCTTTGATACTGAGGCAAGAAGATAATTTAGTCTTGTCTTTTTGGTTTATTATAGAACTTATAATTGAAAAATATATAATTATTTGTTATTATTAAATAGAGAATAGTAATTAGAAAAGAGGATAATTATGGCATTAAGTAAACTAAAAAAAATATTTTCTGATGAAGAGGATAATCTACTAGGAACTGAAGATGAATATTATGCTGTAAGTGAAGATGATGCTTTAAAAGAAGCAGATAAGACTGGCAATAAAATGATTTTGATGGAGCCACGTGCTTATTCTGAAAGTCAACAAATAGCAGATCATTTAAAAAATAGAAATAGTGTGGTAGTTAATTTAAAAAGAGTAACATCAGCCCAAGCAAAAAGAATAATTGATTTCTTAAGTGGATGTATTTATTCAATTGGAGGGAAAATGCAAAAAATAGGTGTAGGAATTTATTTATGCACTCCTAAAAATGTTAATATTCAAGGTAAAATATCTGATGATGCAGATAAAGCCAAGAATGATGAAGATTCTGAAATGGAATGGTAAAATAATAAAAAGTTGTTTAGAGATTTGAGGTGAGGTATGAATAAGTTTAGTACAAGTTTATTTGGTTTTGATAAAAGTGAAGTAAGAAATTTTGTTAAAGAGTATACTAAAGAATATGAAAATATGCTTAGTAAACTTAAAGCTCAAGATAACGAAATTGAAAATTTAAAAAATAATTTGGCTAAATATCAAAATTTAGAAGAAACTTTAAATAAGACAATTTTAATTGCTGAAGATACCTCAAATCAAATAAAAAGAATGGCTAGAGAAGAAGGAAAAAATATTGTTGATGAAGCCAAAAAAAATGGTTCAAGAATTATAAATGATGCTCTTATAAAAGCTAATGAAATAGAACATGATGCTGAAGAATTACAACGAAGAGTTGTTAATTTTAAAAGAAAATTTAAACAAAGTATTGAAACGGAAATAGAAGTCATAGATGAAATAGCAGATAAATATTAAAATGTAGGTAAAAGATACCTATATTTTTTTTTATATTGTGCATAGCAATACATGTATGATAAACTAAATATTGTGACTTTTTTATGAAAATGTCCGCTTTTTTTAAGCAATTTATAAATAAAAAT
>CAOKUH010000074.1 GCA_948472605.1 uncultured Mycoplasmatota bacterium | reverse complement strand
ATAACATATTTTCTGTTTTTAGAATATGCTAGTTTAGTTTCGCAAGATGTCTAATTTAACAAGTTTAAATTTAAGCAATTTTGATACAAGCAAAGTAACCAATATGTCAGAAATGTTTCATGGCTGTAGTAACTTTACAAGTTTAGATGTCAGTAATTTTGATACAAGTAACGTAACATATATGTTACATATGTTTCGTGATTGTACTAATTTAACAAGTTTAGATGTAAGTAGTTTTGATACAAGTAAAGTAACCAATATGTATAGTATGTTTTCTAATTGTAGTAGTTTAACAAGTTTAGATTTAAGTAGTTTTAATACAAGTAGTGTAACTGATATGAGAGCTATGTTTTCTAGTATGCCTACAAATGCCTTAATTTATGTCAAAGACGAAACCACACAAAATTGGATATTAACATCAAATAATGACCATCCTGATGCTTGGACAAAAGACAATATCATAATTAAAGTGGCATAAAAAAGAAATCATCTAATATATTTTATTAGGTGGTTTTTTTGAAATTTATTGCACATAGAGGGTTAAGAACAAAAGAAATAAAAGAAAATACGTTAGAGGCATTTAAGAATGCTATTAATAATAATTTTATTAGTGGATTTGAATTTGATGTAAGAAAAACTTTGGACAATAAATTTGTTGTTCATCACAATGCATTTGCTAAAACAGATTTAATAAAAAGAAGAACTTATCGTTATTTAAAAAAGAAATATAATCTTCCTTTACTAAGCGAAGTATTAGAACTAAATACTAATAAAATAATGCTTGTAGAAATTAAAGATAATAATATTCCTTATCGAAAACTTATTAAAATATTTGATAGTTTTAAAGATAAAAATATTTATGTGATGAGTTTTCATAATAAAGTAATTGAAAAATTAAAAAAACGTAATTGTAATGCTAAATTAGGAATTTTAAATTATGTTTTAAATAGTGAAGCAGACTATAATTTAGACTTTATCTGTCTTTTAAACAACTTAGCAACTTATAATCTGATAAATGCTTATAAAAAGAGGAATGTAGAAGTAATGCTTTATGGTATAATTAATGAAGATAAAGATTTGTGGTATGAAGATGGAATTTATATAGTTGATGAAGTACCCAAAAAATATTAATATAATCTATAAAAATTTCTAAAAATTTAATAGACACTTATTATCTTTTTTAGAAATTTTTTATTTTGGTTTTAAAAAACTTATGTTATAATTTAAGAATAGAATAAGGGAGTGTTAAATATGTCAAATGAAAATAATGAAGCATTAGATAGTACAAAAGAATTAGATACTCTAAGTGATTTAAATAGAAAGAATTTAGAGAATAATGATGAAGCAAATAATACTAGCGAAAACAATTTACAAAATGATATAGTTACTAAACCAAAAAAAACTAAATTAAAAGAAAGAATAAAAAAATGGTGGAGTTCAAGGACTAAAAAACAAAGAATAGTAATTATAATTAGTCTAATATTATTGTTTATTTTGTTAATTGGAGGAATTGTTTTTTTAGTAAAATCATCTTCTAAAAATGATGAAGAACCTAAAAAAGCTGATGTTATAGTTGAAGAGGAAAATTATCGTTATGAAAATGGTAAATTAATATTTTTAAATAAACAAAAAGAAGAAATAGGAAGTTATAATTGTGAAAATCAGAATGAAGATTTATGTTATATTGCTTACTATAGCAGTGAAGATGAATTTGATATTGAAAAAAATATTTATGAAGATGATAGTCCTATTTTAAAAAGAAGCAGTATAATTGAAGATACATATGTATTTATAGTAGATAATCCTTTAAAAGAAGATAATTCTATTAAACTATACAACATAAAAGAAGAGACTATAAAAGAAACATATAATTTAGTGAAAAAAGTAAATAATAGTAGAGTAATATTAAAAGATAAAAATAATAAATATGGAGTTATTGAATTTACTAATAATGAGATTAAAGATATCTTAAAATTTACTTATGATTATTTAGGATATATAGAAAATGTTAAAAATACTTTTGTTTCTAAAATAAATGAAAATAGTTATCTTGTAGATGAAAATGGAACTAATTTAACTAAAGCAATCAATGGTAAGATTAAAAATTTTAATGAAGTTTATATTAAAGTTTTAAATAATGATAAATATGAAGTATATAATTATAGTAATCAAAAAACGTTTAAGGAAAGTTACGATTATGTTGAATTATTTAGTGATTATGCTATTTTAATTAATGATACAAATATGAATTTAAAATTTTATGATGAAAATAAATTAAATGAAGAGGGTATAATATTAAATAATAAAAATTATTTAAAAACTAATATTTATGATGAAAATAATAAACTAATAGAAACTAAAGAGGCATTTAGTGTTGAAGAAAATAATGATATTATAACTATTACTTTAATTGGTAATGATAATAAAGATATAGTTATAAATAAAAAAGAAGGTATAATAAGTAAATCTTTAAAAAATATAAATTATTTTGATGGTAAATTATATATTTATAGTGATACTGAGAAAAAAAGTTTATTAGGAACTTATACTTGTACAAATAAAAATAATGTTACAGGAAATAGTTTAAATAATTGTATGCTAGCAAGTGATAAAGTTTTTGAAGATAATGATTTAGAAATACCAGGAAATGTTGGGGTAATACCTGTATTTAATGAAAGATTTATCTTTATTTATGATAATCCTGATTTAGTTAATGATACAAGTAAAACTATAGTTTTATATGATTTAAAAAAGAATAGCAGTTTAGGAAAATATAATGAGATTAATACTTATTCTTATACAGGAACTAATGATATAACTTTTTCGACAGTAACAGATTTACAAGTAGTTGCTAAAAGTCAAAGTGGCAAGTTTGGGGTTATAAAAATTAATTTAACAGAAGTTACAGGACATATTGGCTTTAATTATAATGAAATGGAGAAGTTAGGAGAATTTTATATAGCTAAGGATGCTAGTGGATACTTATTATTAGATAAAGGTAGTGGTTCTAGTTTAATTAAAGCAGTTCCATATAAAATTAGAAATTTTAAAGATAATTATCTGAAAGTTAAAAAGGATGATTTATATTATGTTTATAGTTGTAGTGATAAAACTTGTAAAGAAGTTAATGAAACTGGTTATAAATATGTTGAATTATATTCAAAATATTATGCTGGTGTCACTAAAGATAATAAGCTTGGAGTTTATCCTTATACAAACAATCCTAAAAATCTAATAAGTGGTGATACTCTTATTCCTTTAAACTTAACTAAATATTATGGGTCAGGAACTTTAGCATTTAAAATAACAGGAAATATAATAGAAATTGGCGAAGAAAATGGTAGCTATAAAAAGAGAGAAGAGACTATTCTTTCTTCTAGTGGAAATGAGGAATAAAAAATGGAACATAAAAAAATTTCTTTTGTTATAATTATTATTTTGTTAGTTATTTTTGTTCCTTTAGCAGTTTATACAACAACTATGCGTATTATAAATAAAGATGTCATAGCAGAAAATAATGCAACAGATAATCTAGAATTTAAGCATGATGGTAAATTGTATTTTTATGATAAAAATGACACTTTATTAGGAACTTATACATGTAAACATTTTGATGATTATTGTGATTATGCTGTAAATAAAGCAACTTATGAATATGATTTTTTAGAATATAAACCTAGTAATAAAGAAAAATTAGAAAAACTAGAAAAACAATATGTCTTTTTAATGGATACAACAATTGATAAATTAACTAGTGCAGATATTATCTTATATGATGTTGTTAATGAAACAGAAGTTCTTCGATTAGTTGAAGTAAAGAAAACGGAATTTGGTTATATTGCAAAAGATGAATCTGGCTTATGGGGAGTTATAGATTTTAGTGGCCCAGAATTTATTTTAATTCCTTTTAATTATAATTATATAGGAATATCAAATACTAACTCTCTTACTAATAGCTACTATGCAGTATTAGAAGAGAATAGTTGGAATATTATTGATTCAAATAATACCAAATTAACAACTAACCCTTTAACTAATATATTTTCTTATAGTGATAAATATATTGCTACTAAGAGTGCTGATGTTATGCATTTAATTGATTATGATGGAACAAAAGTTTTAGAAGATGATTATAAATATTTAGACTTTTATGATAAATATATAGTTATTGTTGATACCAAAGATATTTTCTATTTATATGATTTAGAAAAAAAGGAAAAAGTATCAAGAGAATTTTTGGTAACAGATCCAAATGAAATATCCTTTGAAACAGAAGGAACTTCTATAAAAATATTTATTGGAAATGATCTATCAGAAACTATTGCAATTGGTTAAGAAATAAGATAGAATAGGAAAAAAGCAAAGAACCTGAGGAGTATATAAAAAAGTTTTTAAAGAGAGCTTATGATTGGTGTAAATAAGTAAAACTATTTATAGAAGGTAGCAGGGGAGCTGAAATTCTGAAAAAAAGTAAGAATTCTTCCGGATAGTATCCGTTAAAAATAAATGAAGGGTATACAAATATTTTGTATGAATTAAGGTGGTACCGCGGAATAACTCGTCCTTAAAATTAATTTTTTAGGAGGAGTTTTTTTATGAATTATGAAATTGTTTTAGAAGAATTTAAAAATTTTACCCAAAAATTTGATATTAAAAATCCTGATATACTAATGAAAATTAATCATAGTTATTATGTAGCAGATTTAGCTTCTAAACTTGCTAAGAGATTAGAGCTTGATGAGGAAAAAAGAGTTCTTTTGAAAGTAATAGGTTTATTACATGACTTAGGTAGATTTATTCAGTATGAAAATACAGGAGTATATAGTGATGTAAACTCTATGATGGATCATGCAGATTTAGGTATTAATTATTTGTTTTTGGATAGTCATATAAAAGATTTTAAAATACCTGAAAAATATCATGAAATTATGGAAAAAGTAATTAAAAACCATAATAAGTTAAAAATAGACGAGAATTTAAAGGAAGAGGAATTATTTTTGGTTAAATTTATAAGAGATGTTGATAAAATTGATATTTTGAGACAAGAAGCAGCTAGGGAAGATTTTATTTATGATACAGAGATATCTAATAAAGTAAAAAAAGATTTTTATAATCATGTTTTAATAAATAAAAAAGATATTAAATCAACTAGTGAAGCAATTGTTTCTGAATTAGCATATGTCTTTGATATTAATTTTAAAGAATCATATGAGTTACTTAATGAAAGTGATAATTTGGAATTGTATTTGTCAGTTATTATGGTTGATAAACAAGAATGTATAACTGAATTTGATTTGATAAAAAAAGAAGTAAGAACTTACTTAGAAAATAAAATTAAATAATCATAGAAAGAAGGAAAACCCATGTTAGATAAAAAGTATAATTTTTTAGAAAAAGAACAAAAATGGTTAGAATATTGGAACAAACATAAAGTTTATGAATTTAAAAAGGATGAAAGAGAGGTGTTTTCGATTGATACTCCTCCACCTACTGTAAATGGTAAAATTCATATAGGGCATATATTTTCTTACTCTCAAACCGAAATGATAGCAAGATATAAAAGATTACGTGGTTTTAATATCTTTTATCCTTTTGGCTTTGATGATAATGGACTTCCAAGTGAAAGATTAGTGGAAAAAGAACAAGGGAAGAAAGCTCATGAGATAGGAAGAGAAGAATTTTCGAAATTATGTTATGAAACTACTGATAAATATGAAATTGAATTTCAAGAGTTATTTAGTAAAATGGGAGTAAGTACAGATTGGGATATTCATTATAAAACTGTTAGTCCTAAAACGATAAAAATAAGTCAAGCCTCTTTTTTAGATCTTGTTTCTAAAGGACATTGTTATCATAAAGAAAGTCCAGCTTTGTGGTGTAATGAATGTTTAACTTCTATAGCTCAAGCTGAACTTGAAACTAAAACAATCAAGACAACTTTTAATTATATTAATTTTAGAACATTAGAAACAAATGAAGAATTTACAATTGCAACAACTAGACCTGAATTATTACCAGCGATTGTTTGTGTATTTGTTAATCCTCAAGATGAAAAACATAAATCTTTAATAGGAAAAAAAGCTCATATACCTGTTATAGAAGTTGATGTACCTATTATGGCCGATGAAAAGGTAGCAATAGATAAAGGAACTGGAGTAGTTATGTGTTGTACTTTTGGGGATCAGACAGATATTGAGTGGTGGAAAAAGTACAATTTACCATTAAAATATATATTTACAAGTGATGGACGAATTAATGATGATGTTCCAAATTATGGTGGTTTGAAAATTAAAGAAGCTCGTACTAAAATAATGGAAGATTTAACTGAAGCTGGAGTTGTTGTTAAAGTAGAAGAATTAGAACATGAAGTACAAACTCATGAAAGATGTGGTCGTGAAGTAGAATATTCAATAATGAAGCAATGGTTTATTGATATTATGAATCATAAAAATGATTTTTTGAAAATTGGTGATGAAATTAATTGGTATCCTGGACATATGAAAAATAGATATACAGAATGGGTATCTAATATTATGTGGGATTGGTGCATTTCTCGTCAAAGATATTTTGGTGTACCATTTCCTGTTTGGTATTGTAAAGAATGTAATAATAAAGTATTTGCTAAATTAGAGGATTTACCTGTTAATCCTTTAACTGATAAACCACCTATTAATGAGTGTAGTTGTGGATGCCAAGAATTTATTCCAGAAACTGATGTAATGGATACTTGGGCTACATCATCTGTAACGCCTTTAATTAATATGCGTTATGGAGAAAAAGATAATTATGAATCATTTTTAAAGCCGATGAGTATTCGAACGAATGCTTCTGAAATAATTAGAACATGGGATTTTTATACCATAGTTAAAAGTTTTTATCATTTTGGTATGCGTCCTTGGGATAATGTCATGATATCAGGGTTTGTTATGGCAAATAAGGGCGAAAAAGTAAGTAAAAGTAAAGGAAATAGTAAGCAAGAACCAATTGAGCTTATAAATACATATTCTGCTGATGTTATTCGTTATTGGGCAGGTTCAGGTCGTCTTGGAACAGATATTACATTTAGTGAAGATACTTTACAAAGAGGGAAAAAACTTATAAATAAAATTTGGAATGTAGCAAAATTTATAGAAATGCATTTAAATGATTTTGAGGATAAAGAATTTAATGACTTTGAATATATCGACAAATGGATTTTAGCTAAGTTTCAAGAAATGGAAGATGGATTTATTAAATACTTAGAAGATTTT
>CAOKUH010000073.1 GCA_948472605.1 uncultured Mycoplasmatota bacterium | reverse complement strand
GCTTTTTCCTTTCTGTAAATCACTTTAACAAGGATAAAAACATAATGCAAATCTCCAATTTCCTTTATTTTAGAAGAAAAAAGGCAAATTCACTTAAGAATTCACCTTTTTTCTATTTAATTAAGTTAAATAATCTTTAATTTAAACAAAATTAGCATAATTTTATTTTTTTATCTAACTTTATTTTTTATTTCATCTTTAATTAAGTTAATAAAATCTTCATTTTTTAAAGTAATTGTTTCTTCACTACCATATCTACGATATGATATATTATTATCATCTACTTCTTTCTGACCAATTATTAAAGTAAATGGTATTTTTCTAATAACTGATTCACGCATTTTATAGCCAACTTTTTCTTCTCTTTTGTCAAGTTCAACTCTAATATTCTCTGCTACTAATAAATCATATAATTTTTGAGCATAATCTAAATGATATTCATTGTTTACAGGTAAAATATTTACTTCTACAGGACTTAACCATGTTGGTAACGCTCCTTTAGTTTCTTCTAAATAATAAGCAATAAAACGATCGATACTTCCAAATACTGCTCTATGTAAAACTACAGGAGTTTTCTTTTCACCATCTTTATCTACATATTTTAAATCAAATTTCATAGGTAAACAAAAGTCAAGTTGACAAGTTGATAAAGTGTATTCATTACCAACAGCAGGACGAACTTGTACATCAAGTTTAGGTCCATAAAAAGCTGCCTCTCCTACTTTTTCGATATAAGGAATTCCTATATCATTTAAAACTTGTCTAAGTTTATCCTCCGCATTATCCCACATTTCATCATCTGGATGATATTTTATTTTATCCTGTTTATCTCGTAAAGATAATTCAAAATGATAATCTTTTATTCCAAGTTCTTTATAAACTTCTAATATTAAATTAACAACTAATTTAAATTCATTTTCTATTTGATCTGGTGTTACAAATAAATGAGCATCATTTTGACAAAATGTTCTTACTCTTTCAATGCCTTTTAAAGCCCCACTAGCTTCAAAACGACAATCTCTAGCTATTTCTCCTATACGAAGAGGTAAATCACGATATGAATGGATATCATTAGCATAAATCATCATATGATGTGGACAATTCATTGGACGAAGTACAAACTCTTCTCCTTCAACTTCCATCTTAGGAAACATATTTTCTTGATAATGTTCCCAGTGTCCACTAGTTTTATAAAGTTCTACATTCCCTAGTGGAGGAGTTAAAACATGCTTATAACCTAATTTTTTTTCTTTTCCTTTAATGTAATTTTCTAATTCTTCCCAAATAATATAACCATTGGGTAAATACATAGGAAGTCCTTTACCTATTAAGTCATTTGTAAAAAATATTCCTAAATCTTTTCCAAGTTTACGATGGTCTCTATTTTTAGCATCTTCTAATTCTTGTAAGTAACTATTTAATTCTTCTTCTGTTTTAAAACATACTCCATATATTCTCTGCAAAACTTTATTATTAACATCTCCTTTATAATAAGCCCCGCTAAATTTTATCAATTTAAAATATTTACATTCTTTTACACTTTCTACATGAGGACCACGACAAAGGTCTGTAAAATCTCCTTGAGTATAAGTTGAAATAATAGTATTATCTTCATCCATTCCATTAATTAAATCTATTTTATATGGATCATCCTTAAATTGCTCCAAAGCATCTTTTTTACTAATTTCATTACGTACAATTCTTTTTCCATCTTTACTTATTTTTTTCATTTCTTTAGAAATAGCTTCAATATCCTCTTCTGTGATAACTTTTTCTCCTAAATCAACATCATAATAAAAACCTGTTTCAATTACTGGACCAACCCAAAATTTAGCTTCTGGCCATAAATGTTTAATAGCTTGAGCCATCATATGAGCACAACTATGGTTTAATTTGTTTAAACTTTCATCCTCTTTAAAATTAATCATTTTAAATCCTTCTTTCTTTTTATAAATTAAATTACAAAACACTGATAATTATTTATAAATTGTTTAACTTTCTAGAATAAAAAAAGCAAGTCAATCTCACTAAGGAGCAATGACTTGCGGTACCATCCTTTATTATACTTAATTTATGATAACGGAATCACACCGGGGAGAATTAATCCCTCTAGAAAGTAGTAACTTTATTATCTATTTTATTCATTTCCACCAACCATGAACTCTCTTTTAAAAAGATTAATAAAATATTGTCTTTCATTAACAATTTATAAGGAGATTTTAGCACTAAAAATATTAATTGTCAAATATATTCACGAATAACTTCGAACATAAAAAAACTTCCTTATGGAAGCTAAAAACTATATTTTATATAATTTTGTATTTTTACGTGAAATTGTAAATACGCCAATTGCTAATGCAATTCCAGCAATGATTACAATATAAGGTACAAAGTTACCAGTTTGAGGATTATTAACACATTCTGCATTATAAACTTCTGCTGTTACTTCAGTTCCATTTTTACCATAGTATTTTCCATCAACTATTTTACAAACATGATTTTCTGTTACTTCAACAGTATTTCTACAACCAAATCCATTGTCATCATAACAAGGAATAAATTGTACAGCACATTTTTCTGCTAAATTATTAACAGATAAAACAATAGTTGCTATAGTAAAATCACTATTTGTTACACTTGTAGATGCACTAAAGCTTAAATTAGTTGAATTTCCATTATTGTTTGTCCAAGGAGAACTTGCAGTAATTGATTTAACTGACATATTTTGTAATGTCAATGTCCCTGTAAACTGATTAATTGAACTTCCATCTGTTGCCTTTCCTCTAATATAACATGTTTTTGTAACACTTCCGTCATCTGCAACTACTCTATCGTCACAAGTAAAACCAGAGAAATCTAGTGCAGCATTAACGCCAACTGGTAATAATATCATCATTGCTAAAACGATTAATCCCATAACTTTTTTCATTTCTTTACCTCTTTCTACTTATTAGTATGTTTTAATTATAGCATAAAAATACCTAAAATCTATATTTTTTTGCAAAAAAATGTAAAATTATGTTATTTTGTGTTATCATATTAATATAAGAATAAATTTTGGTGGTGATTAAATTATGCAAAAAATACAAATTGGTGTTTATAACGACTCTATTATTTTTTCATACAAAGATCCATCAGAATCTATATCCCCTAACCTTTCAAATACAAATATATTGAATGATAGCGAACTTGTTTTTACAAATAAATACATTGAAGAAAATCGAAAGCTAATCTCGGCTTTTATTGTTGAAATATGTGAAAACAAAAAAATTTATCGAGCAACTTTTGAAAATAACGACTTAGCTATTTTTATAATCGATTTATTAAAAAAAAATTCATATATCACTGCTATTTGCATTAGAGAAAAAACTCCATTATCATATAACTTATATGAAAAAATAATGGAAAATAAAAATATAACTTACATAGAAGCAGAAAGTATTCAACAATTTATGCTAGAAATGTTTGACAAAAAAGGTATTCATTCTGAATCACGTACAGAAGTATTTTATATAAGCAACTTTATGCAAAGCAATAATTTAACTAGTTTTTCGAAAATATTTTATAAAATGAATATAAGAATAAGTGAAAATTTAAGCGATGATGATAAAGATGATTTATTAGCTTTTTGTAATTTAAATAAATATTTAAAAACTATTCATTTAGATATATATGATAAAAAGGATTTAGAATATATTATAAATATTTTAGTAAATGAACGCATAAAAAATATTAGAATTCTTATTTATGCCAATATTAAAGATTATAAAACAATTGAATATTTAAAAAAAGTTAATCAAAAAATTAAAAAAAATAAATTAAGAATTGAACTAGTTTATTCAAAAGATTATTTAAAAAACAATATATTTAAACAAATAATAGTTAATACATTAAAAATATGTGGACTTATTTTAATTGTCTTAGTAATTAGTATAATTAGTTACTTAGCAATTAGTAATTATGTTTCTCTACAAGAAGTAAATGAAATTCAAGATACGATTAAAGAAACCATTAAAGATAACGAAAATACCGAAATTACTGATCCAACTGATAGCACAAGAGTAATAAAAAATAATTATATTGCCTCTCTATTAACAATAAATACTGATACTATAGGATGGATTAAAATTAATGAAACTAATATAGATTACCCTATTGTTCAAGCTAAAGATAATGATTATTATTTAAAACATAATTTTAAACATAATTACGATATTAATGGTTGGATATTTATGGATTATCGTAATTCCAATTATGAACTTGATACCAATACAATAATTTATGGTCATAGTATGTCATACAATGATCTTATGTTTAGTACATTATCAAATGTTTATGAAGAATCATGGTATTCTAATCCTGAAAATTTAATAATATCATTTGATACACTTTATGAAAGTAATCGATATGAAATATTCTCTATTTATAAAATTCCTAAAACTAATGATTATCTAACTACATACTTTGCAACAGATGAAGAATATATAGAATATATTGATTTAATAAAAGGAAGAAGTATTAAAGACTTTAATGTTGAAATTAATCCAGGCGATAAAATAATAACTTTATCAACTTGTTCAAATTATAATGATCGTTTAGTAGTTCATGCCAAATTAATAACCTGACAAATGTCAGGCTTTATTTTGCATAATTTCTAAGTTACCTTTTAATCTTTCATTATTTCTATCCAATTCTATTGCTTTTTTCACATAATTTATTGCCTCTTCTTGTTTTCCCAGATAATAAGCTACTATGCTAAAAAGATCATAAAAATAAGCATTCCAACAAAATTCTTCATTAATATATGTCTTTGGTTTTTCTTTAATTTTACTAGCTTCTTGTAATAATTCATAAGTTTTTAGATAATTTTCTTCAAGATAGTATAAATTAGCTAATTCAACATAACCCTCTCTTAAATATGGTGCTTCTAAAATTGCTTTTTCAAACCATTCTTTTGCCTCTTCCTTTTTGTCTAAACCAATATAAGATCTGGCTATAAAACGCATAGATGCAGCTCTTTCATCCCTCCAAACACTACTATTTAAATTTAAATGACGTTTTAAGGTTTCTATTGCCTCATTCCATTTACCATAATACATATACTCTCTACCTAAATAGTGCATATTTCTATCATCGCTAGGATCCTCTTCAACACTCATTTCAAGTAATGGTAAATAACTAGTTCTTTTTTTATTTATATCTTGATGATGATTTAAAATTATTCCATCTATAATTATACTTTTATCGCTTTTACCAACACATTTCAAAACTTCATGAACAGGATGTGTCCATATATAATCATGACGAGTATGGATTTTCGAAATATAAAATGTTGTTGCTGGTTGTCCATATTGATCAAAGTTCCAATTATATAAATATTCTCCTCTAGTAGGATTTTTTTCTAACCAAGCCTTTTCTAATGCTTTTCGCCATCCTGGTAAAAAAATTTCATCAAAATCAGTACATACACATATATCTGCATCTTTAGGAACCATTTCTAAAGACAAATTTCTAGCTGTATCAAATCTAAATGGTTCAATAATTTCTTGCTTTACTACTACTCCTAGGTTTTCTAATCTTTCTATAGTATCATCTGTTGAACCTGTATCTAACACATATATTCCATCAGCTTCACTCATACTTTTTATATAATTATCAACGAATTTACTTTCATTTTTACATATAGCATAAACATAAATTTTTAGTGGTTTCATATTTCCTCCTTAATTATATTATATGTAAATTGGAAAAGTTAAAATAATTATAAACACCAAAAAAATCCTTCTAAAGGATTTTTTATCTACAACTATAACCAAGTACTGTTAAAAATGCTTTTAAAACATTTGCATCAGATGGTGTATTTCCATTTAAATCTTTATTTAAATCTTCTAATGTCATATTACTTGCTTTTATAGATATTGTTTTGTTTTCTTCATTAAAATTAGGTGTTCCTGTTACCCCATTTATACCAATAGCTTCATTATATGAACTAATATTATTATTATAATTTTCTAAGCTATCAAAAACAAATTCTGCTGTTTTATTAGCATTCATAAATGCATTATTATTATCAAGCCCAATCTTATATGTAATTCCATAATTAGCTTGAATATCTTCTAAATAACTGCTAGGTTTAGTACATGTTAAATAACTTGCTGGAGCAGTTTTTGAAATACTAACATGTGCTGTAACTGTTGTTTGATTATTATATTCATCACTAACTAATATTTCCAAATCATAATCTCCTACTTTATTAGTTAATGAAGTTACATCAGTTATAAATGCATATGAACAACCTGACGCATCATTACAACTATCAATAAAGTCTTCAGCTTTTAAAGTCGAATTTATTAAAACTACTAAATCATTAGTTACAACTTTAGGTGGTTTAGTATCATCAATAATTACCAAACCTTCCTCTGTTTGTTTTCCACAAGTTATAGTATATTTAGAAGTCCCTACTTTATTAATATCAACATTGTCAATATTTAATGTACAATCACTTTTTTGATAACCACTTATATTTGCATAAAATCCTAAATCGGTTGGTAAAGCATCTCCTAATTCTATTTTTACTTCTTTAGCACTTACTATATTACTATTTGCTTTTGATTTTGCCATATTTAAGAAATAATATACTCCAAAACCTACTAAAGCTATTAAAATAATTACTAATAATAACACCAATGCTTTTGAATTACCTTTTTTATTTTTTTTCTTTTTTCCCTCATCTTCAAATATTGGAGGTCTTGGAACTGCATCAAAATTATCAACTGGTGTTGGTTCAGGAGAATTATTATTTAGCATCTGATTTACTATAGTACTTCCGCTTCCATTAGAATCAATAGTTGAATTTGAATTATCAGAAATATTGTTATTTACTGGTGTACTAACATTTTCTATCGTTTCTATTACTGGTGATTCATTAGCCATATTAATAGTATTAACTATTCCACCACTTGCTTCAGTATCAGAATTAGTATTATTAGTTGAAATAGGAGTTTCAAGCATATTTACAGGTGTACTATTTATACTAAGATTAATTGGCTCATTTAAACCTACACCACTATTATCAACAACTGCATCACTTGGTAACTCATTAATAGTTTGTTCTACTGGCTGATTAACATTTAAAGCGCTATCTAATGGTTCAGACATAATAGTAGTTGGTTCTGCTATATTTTTGGCTTCTAAATTAACATTATCTATATTTGATGCCATATCTGAAGGTGCATTATTTATTACATTTAAATTATCAACATTAGAATTTAATATTGCATCTAAACTTGGTTTTACTGGTTCTATATTTTCAATAGGAACTTCTGGTGTTGATAAATTAGAAACAGAGCCCGTTTCGTTTGGTGTTACTGGTGTAGCATTAAAAACGTTATCTATTGTAACAGAATTAAATTCGCTATTATTTTCTCCCATATTGACATTTCGTGTAGACATATTATTATTTATATCTTTATTTGGCACTTGATTAACAGATTCATTATTTAGGCCATTAATTTGATTTGAATTTTGATTATCCATGATATCAATCCCCTTATCATAATCACCATTATATCTTTATTAAAAAAAAAAGGCAAGAAAAATAAAATATATGTCAAATTATTTACATATATTTTGTTAGTATTTACAGCCCGGAACTTAAACACTTTTAAAACAGCAAAATCTTACAAACCATTATAGAATGGT
>CAOKUH010000072.1 GCA_948472605.1 uncultured Mycoplasmatota bacterium | reverse complement strand
TGAAGATGGAAAATGTATATATAGAGTATATTGTCTAGAAAAAATGGGAAAATATCTTTTAAATTCTAGAAATATAGAATGCAAATGGCAACCAACAGATAATACAAAACCTGTTTCAATGATTAAAAAAAGATTAGCTGGAAATCAAATAATAATAGCATATATGAGAAAAGTACAAGCTTTTGATTCATACAAAGTAAAACCTGCAATTACAGCTAAAAAAAGCGGAAAAATATTAAAAGCAAACGCTGGAGTCAGATTAATAAAAAGAGGAATAACAATAGATTTCTTATTTGAAGTTGTAAGAAGAGAAGAAGAATGGGAAACAAAATTTGAAGAAAGAATGAGATTATATAAAGAGTTTTATGAGAATTTTGTACAATTTGATTCTGGATACGAAAAAGCACCACAGTTTATTTTAGTCGCTGAAGACGATAAACACATGGTAGAGATATTTAAAATAATAGTAACTAAGAAACTAGAAATTCCAAATTTAAAAATATATTTTACTCAAGACTTGAGTCAAAATACTACAACTCTAGATAAATCATTAATAGAATTCGTAACAGACGAAAATGGAAAATACAAAATGAATAATGTTGAAGTTAAATTATTAGGATAAAAATTTTTGAAGTGCCTTTAGATAGGCACTTTTTTTGTGCTTGTTCTATAAATGAAAAACAAGCATAAGATGAAGTATGAAAGAATTAGAGTTAAGTAAATTAAAACCTGACGAAAAAGCCATAATTAAAGAAATAAACCTACAAGGAAAACTAAAGTATAGATTACTAGAGCTAGGAATAGTGGAAAATACAGAATTAAAACTAATAAAATATGCACCATTAGGAGATCCAATTCAAATATCAATTAGAGGATACAATTTAGCTATGAGAAAAGAAACAGCTAAAAAAATCAAAATAGAAAAATTAGATGAATGGAGAAAACAATGGTAATTTCATTAGTAGGAAATCAAAATAGTGGAAAAACGAGTATTTTTAATAAAATAACAAAGATGAATCAACATGTAGGAAACTTTCCAGGTGTAACTGTAGACATAACAGTTGGAAAAGTAGATGAATATAATGACTGTGAAATAATAGACTTACCAGGATTATATTCACTATCT
This sequence comes from uncultured Mycoplasmatota bacterium, assembly GCA_948472605.1. Taxonomy (GTDB): domain Bacteria; phylum Bacillota_I; class Bacilli_A; order RF39; family UBA660; genus MGBC108787. Next base: position 6,599 of record CAOKUH010000072.1, on the reverse strand, counting down.
ACATATTCAAAAGATGAAAATGTAACAAAAGAATTTTTATATAAAAATAAACCAGAAGTAGTAATAAATGTAATTGACTGTATGAATTTACAAAGAGGGTTATACCTCACAATGCAACTTAAACAATTAGGAATACCCGTAGTGATGGCTTTGAATATGCTAGATGATCTTGAAAAAAATAATGGAAAAATAGACATAAACAAATTAGAAAATATATTAAAAATACCTATTATACCAATAACTAAAATAACAGATAAAGAGATAAAGGAATTATTAAAGAAAAGTAGAGAAGCTGCTAGAAAACAAGAAAAAATAAATCAAATAACAGTTAAAGAAAATGCTTATGAAGAATATAAAAAAATAGATAAAATTTGCAAAGAAGTATTATATATTCCAAAAAATAAAAGAGAAATAAAATCGTATAAAATAGATAAAATTTTAACTAACAAATTTTTAGGGATACCAATATTTATTTTAATAATGTATTGCATTTTTAAATTAACATTTGACGTAATTGGAGATACTTTAAGTGAAATATTACAACATGGAATAGATGTAGTATCAAACTATATATTAATTTATTTAAATAAAATGAATAGCGGTATCGTAATAGAAAGTTTAATAATAGATGGTATACTAAAAGGAATTGGCGCAGTATTAAGCTTTTTACCTATAATAGTCACACTATATTTATGCTTATCTATTTTAGAAGATAGTGGATATATGACGAGAATAGCATTTATTATGGATAAATTGTTTAAAAAAATAGGATTATCAGGAAGAAGTATAGTTCCAATTTTATTAGGATTCGGATGTTCTGTTCCAGCAATTCTCTCTATAAGAACAATAGAATCAGAAAAAGAAAAAAACTTAGCGCTAAATTTAGTACCATTTATAAGTTGCAGTGCAAAAATACCGATATATGGAATTTTTGTACAAATGTTTTTTAAAGAAAATCAAGCACTAGCAATGCTAGGATTATATTTAATAGGAATATTAATAGGAATAGTCGTAACTATATGTATAAAAATGAAAACAAATAACAAATCAGAAAACCTATTTTTATTAGAATTACCCAATTACAGAATGCCATCATTAAAAAATACATGGCACCTGATGTGGAATAAAATAAGTGACTTTTTATCAAAGTCATTTACAATTATATTTTTTACGTCAATGATAATTTGGTTTTTAAAGTCGTTTGATTTAAGCTTATGCTGGGTAACAGAAGATAAAAGTATGTTAGCAATGATAAGTAAAAAAATGTTACCACTATTTACACCAATAGGTTTTAAAGATTGGAAAATAATAACAGCGTGTATAACAGGAATAAGTGCTAAAGAATCAATATTAAGTACATTAACAATTTTATCAAATACAAATATAGAAAGTATTGTTGCAGAAATATTTACTATAGAATCAGCAATAAGTTTTATGATTTTTACATTATTGTATACTCCATGTATAGCAGCATTAGGGGTTATAAAAAAAGAATTTGGAATAAAAAAAGCAATAAACATTGGAATAAACCAATTATTTATTGCTTACATAATTTCATTTATAACGTTTAACCTAGTTACGGTTTTCTAAAATTTGTTCTAAAGCTATAGCAAGTTGATCAGGGCAAGAAGTTCCTTTTACACCACATGGTATACCTTTTAATTTTTTTATAACATCGTGAATATTATTTCCTTCTACTAAAGTAGTAACTGCCAAAGTATTTCCTGGACATCCACCACGAATTTTAACAGAAGTAATAATATCACCATCCATAGTTATAAGAAACTGGTTAGAACAAACTCCAACTGGGGTATATATATATTCCATTTTATCACTCCTTCCAAAATATTAATTCACAAAAATTATAACAAAAAATAAAACATTATACAAATATTGTGCTATAATAAAAAAATAATATACAAACTAAAAAAGAAATAAAAGGAGAATTAATATGGAGATTGAAAAAGTTTTAAAGAAAACAGGATATACATCAATAATAACATCAATTATATTAGGTATTTTAGGTTTTATCATGTTTATATATTCTAAAACAACACTAAAAATTATTACATATGCAATAGCCGGAATGTTAATATTTCTAGGAATTATAAAAGTAATAGGGTATCTAAGAGACAAAAATAGAAAAGAATATTTTAATTATGATTTAATCTATGGAATAGTTAATGCAATAATAGGTTTGATACTAATAACACATCCGGGAATACTAGAAGGATTACTAGGAATAACAATTGGAATATGGATTATTTATACTGGACTAACTAGACTTGGATTATCATTAAGATTAAAAGAATATAAAACAAAAACATGGATTCCAATGTTAATAATATCTATTGCAATATTAGCTATGGGAATATATATAATAATAGCACCAGATCTTATAATAGCTACATTGGGAAGTATAATTTTAATGTATTCTATTATGGATCTAATAGAAGGAATAACTTTCTTAATAAATGTAAAAAGATTTGAAAAAATGGGATAATAGATAATTAAAACAACTATATTCATCAAGTATGAATATAGTTGTTTTTTATATAAATACAATCTACACAATTTGATGGAAAGTCTTTGATTTTTTTAAATCGTTTTGATATAATCGTCTTGAAAGTAAAAAGGAGAGAAATATGAGAATAGCAATAATATCGGACATACATGGAAATTTAGAGGCATTAAAATCTACAATTAAAGATATAAAAACAAAACAAATCGATAAAATATATTGTTTAGGAGACATAATATCTAAAGGAAATCATACACATGAATGCATAGAAATAATTAGAAAAGAATGTGAGATTGTTTTAAGAGGAAATTGTGATAGACATTTTTCAGGAGTGCTAGACAAAGAAAAAGTAAAAGAAAGACTAAAAGAAAAGGCACAAATAGAAATAGATAGATGGGACAATCTAAATGAAATATTAACAGAAGAAGAAAAACAATATCTAAACAAATTACCTTATTCACACGAATTTTATTTAAGTGGAAGTTTAGTAAGAATGTTTCACGCTTCTCCAGAAAGAGATAACTTAGTTGTAATAAATCAAGACTTTTTAGAAACAAAATATAAAATGTTTTTACCAAGTGAAAAAACATTATCTCAAAAAGTAGCAGACATAGTAGTATATGGACATATACATCACCAATACATGGATAAAATGTATAATAAAACATTATTAAATACTGGTAGTGTAGGAAACAGTTTTTGTTTAATCAGAAATGATAAAAAAGATAGTAATGTAAAAGAAATTAGACAAGCACATTATGTGATATTAGAAGGAAAATATGGAGAAAAAGAATATTCAGCTTCTACTGTAGGAATAGAATTTGTTAAAGTTCCTTACAATGTAGAAAAAGAATTAGAAGATGATGCATATGAAAAAGATATATTTAGATATGAAGTACTAAATGGAACTTATAGAAACATGACTAAAATTAAAGAAAACTTTGAAAGATTAGGAATAAACTTTGATGAATTTTAAAAACTTAAGTTTAATTTAATATTATATTAATAAAATAAAGCAATAAAGAAAGGGGATGATATATGAAAAGTTAAAAATAAAAAAGAAAGGAAATATTTATTTATGGAGGAAAATGAAACTGACCTGATGCAGGCAGCAAATATAATAAAAATAGAAGGAAAATTAGATAAAAAAGCAAATGATTTTGAGAAAATCATGCTTATATATAAATCTGCAATGAAAGTATTAAAAACAAAATTTGATATACTAAATGAAGAGTTTGATAATTTTTGTGAATATAATCCAATAGATCATATAACAGAAAGAATAAAATCACCTGATAGTATTATTGAGAAAATGACTAAAAGAGAGTTAGAATTAACTTATAAAAATTTAGTAGAACAAATAAATGATATTGCAGGTATGAGAATAATATGTTCTTTTAAAGACGATATATTTAAAATTGTAGATATAATAGAAAACTTTCAAGATATAGAAATAATTGAGAGAAAAGATTACATAACAAATCCAAAACAAAGTGGATACTCAAGTTATCACATGGTAGTAAAAGTACCAGTAACCTTTACAGACAAAACTATATATGTAAAGGTAGAGTTACAAATAAGAACAGTAGCCATGGATTTTTGGGCAAGCCTAGAACATAAATTAAAATATAAAAAGAATATAAGTAAAAAAGCATCAAAAGACTTAATATCAGCAGCAAAAACAATTGCTAAATTAGATGATAAAATGATGCAAATAAAATTAAACATATAAAAATAAAACAACTATTAATTTATATATTAATAGTTGTTTTTTATCTTTCAACAGGTACATTTTGTTTTGATACTCTTATTGTACCATCAATCAAACTTATAGATTTAGGAATTAAAGTATTATTTTTTTCGTAGTTCATTACGTCAAATAAATGACGTGCAAAAGTCTGCTTTTTTCGATTTGCTGGAGTCGAAGGTAGAAAATTAGAATTAAATACTGAATTGCGAATTAATTCCTTTTGTTCATCTGTAATAGGTGCTAACACTGGAACAGAATACAGTCCATTTGTATAATCTGTTCTACCTTGATATAGAGGTAAATCATACATGATTGAAGGAGAAATTTGAAAATCATCTACCATATAATTTTCAAGAAATTCCATTAAAGTAGATTTTCTAATATGTAAAAGGAAAGTATCAGTCATTCCATTATCAATACCCAAACCAACGAATTTTCCAAGAAAACCACGATTAGTACATACATCTATATTATTAGGAATGATACCAGCATTTAGATAATGAGAATTTTCTTTTAAACAAATTAGCAAATATAGCATAGTAGCATCTTTTAAACCACATGCAGCAAATATTGGGCTATAAAGAGCAAAATAGTGCGTAGCATCTGCGGTTAAATCATTTTTTGAATTTGGCAAATATGTATCAAAAAAATCTTTGTATTTATCTTTATATTCACTTTGAACATAATGTAAAAAAGTATCATTAGGAAAAGAATATATATTTTCAGAAATATCATATTCTGATTCATTATTTATCTTCAATTTTTCAGCCTTTTGCATTTCTAAAATGAAACGAATTGGATCATAAAATAAATTTATTTTAACAAGTTCTTTATCTAAATCCTCTTTAGAAGGAGATTTAAAAGTTCCATCAACCATAGACTGAGTTAAACCAAAATCACGAATAACAAACATTGCTCCTAAATAAGTATCAAGTTCTTTATAAAATCTATTAATCCAGAAAGAATATAAAGTTAATAAATTAAAAGGAGATTGATTTTGCATTTTTTCTGTATCGGCAAAAATAGATAAAAGCTTCTCTGCCTTATTAGAAGGATTATCAGAAACTAATGCATCAGCATATTCTTTAAAACCTAAAAAGTTCATTTTTTTATCATTTATATCTAAATAAGAGTATAATAATCCTAATTTATCTAATTGTTGTAAAATCAAATAAGTAGAACTAGAAATATCTGTTTTCAACTTAGGAATAATCTGATCTAATCTATATTTTAAAAATTCATTAATATCAGAAAAATCTGAATTTAAAAATTCGCGTTTTAATTGAGCTGCATAATATATTTGAGTTAATGAAAAATTAGAACGTGGCAATTCTTCTAATTTATCTAAAGGACAATCAAGTGAATCTAATAAAGAATTATAGTGCTCCAATCTTTGAGGTTGTTTTGCAAATAAGTCATAACAAATATATTGCATAAAAGATTGAGAAATTTTGACACCAGAATAAGAAGTAGCCGAAATTTCTTCTAAATCTTTAGCAAAAATTTCTTCAACTTCTGATTTTGTTATATTTGGATTTTGAGTTTTTAAATTTCTTACATACCTATTAATACGATATAAAAAGCTCTTCAAATATTTTGCTTCCTTCTTGTGCCTTAATTCAGCAAAAGTAAGAGAATGAGTTAAGTTATCGTCAAACGTATGAAAAGGTATAGAAAAAGCAGCATCAAAATTTGACATAATCAATCCTTTCTAAAAATAAAAGTATATACACATAGTTAACATAATTATAACACAATGATAAATAAAAATCAAGATATGGAAAAATAGGAAAAAATAGATAAAAAATATTAAAAAAGTAGTTGACAACCAATATATGCCATAGTATAATAGGTAGGCGTAAGATAAAGCGATGAAGCAGGATGTGGCTACACATTAAGTGGAGGGAACTCCTGCAGAGTATGTCTTGGCTTAGACCGGGCGATAAGTTTGATAAAAGCACACTTATCCAGGATACAAAAGAAATATTGTAACTTGGATTTATATATGGTTTTAAAAGAAACACAAGGGTGCGTTTAAAACTTGCCGTTACATTTAATAAGGAGGGAAAACAATGGCAACATCAAACCAAAACGTAGGAAGTGAAAAAATTAGAATAAGATTAAAAGCTTATGACTTCGTAGTTTTAGATCAGTCTGCTGAAAGAATAGTAGATACTGCTAAAAGAACAGGAGCAAAAGTTTCAGGACCTATTCCACTTCCAACAGAAAAAGAAATAGTAACTATTTTACGTTCTCCACACAAACATAAAGACTCAAGAGAACAATTTGAAATGAGAACACATAAAAGAGTTATTGATATTCTTTATC
>CAOKUH010000071.1 GCA_948472605.1 uncultured Mycoplasmatota bacterium | reverse complement strand
TAAACATTGACTTAGGGAGATTTTATTTTCAAAAAAGTGTTTAAGTTGGGATTATCATACAAACTATGTAACTGACTAGATACTTTGCTCTGTAAATTACTCTGTAATTAGGACTGTAATTCACTCTGTAAATGATACTAAGCAACATAGTTGTAAAAAAGTAGGCAAAACTTTTGTAATTTCTTTTTCTTTGTTTAACACATAGGTAAATATTAGAAAAGGAATTGATAATCTTTTTTATTAGTTTATTGATTTAATATATTGTTCTAAATCGTTAAGTGAAATAGCATTACTTAAATTTTTTATATAAAGAGTATTTTCGTAGTTAAATGCTAGAAAAGTTATACCTTTAATAACAATTCTATGGGGTTCTACATATTGCAAATTTGTGTGTTCTATCATCTTTATACTTCCATTATAAATAGTAGGAGTAGTATTACAAAAGCTACAAATAAACTCAATCTTATTTTTAAGTGCTTCTTCCATTTCGATTTTTTCATTCTTTATTGTTACCATTTTAAGAATCTCCTCACTTTCTTACAAAACAAAAAATCAATTCCATTTCTAGAATTGATATTTATCATTAAGCTCTAACTATAAAAGTTCGAGCAGATTCTTCTCTGGTGCAGGTAAAGGGACTTGAACCCCCATGGATTTCTCCGCTAGATCCTAAGTCTAGTGCGTCTACCAATTTCGCCATACCTGCAAAAAAAATGGTGGACCTCGTAGGACTCGAACCTACGACCGCCCGGTTATGAGCCGGATGCTCTAACCAACTGAGCTAGAGGTCCAATTACTAGTTAATGATAACATAATATTTTATGCCATGCAAGTTTTTTTGTGCAAAAATTTGTAAATAATACGAAATTATAAATTATAGTAATTTACAAAAATTTGAAATAATAGTATAATTCATAATAGGTGAAGCATATGTTTATAGATGAGGCTTTTAAAAAATATAGTATTTCTGAAAAAGATAAAATAATAGGGAACTTAGAAGTAAATAATGAACTTGTTTCAACGTCTAAATTTATAAGACCTTTTATTCGTGAAAAAGGAATAAAAATGATAACTAAAATAGGGGAACGTAATTATGAACAACTAAATAATTACATAATTAATTGTATGAAAGATTATTACGAAAGATTAATGAATTCAACATCAACTTCAGAACGTAATATGATGAATTCTACATATAAACATTTATATGATATGTGGAAAGATTTACATAATTATAAAAAAAGTAACAATTTAGTAGAAATGGATAAAACTTATGATTTGTTTTCTTATGAATTATATGTATTAGGTTATGCTAATTAAATTAATTCTAAAACTTTAAAAAAGGTAAAAATTATTTAGTTTTTACTTTTTTTGTGTTAAAATGCTTTTAGGTGAATACATGATGGACTATATAAAAGGCAAAATAAGACAGACTATTTTTAAAAATGATAATGGTTTTTTTGTAGGGACTTTTAGAGTTAAAGAAGCAAAACAAGAAAATATGCAAGAGTTTGTAAATAAAACTATCACAATCACAGGAACAATTTTAGATCCTAATGAAGAGGAAACCTATATTTTAACAGGAGAATATACCCGTCATGAAAGATTTGGATACCAATATAAAATAAATAATTATGAAAAAGAAAAACCAACTGATAGTGATGCAGTAATTGAATTTTTGTCAAGCCCTTTGATAAAAGGTTGTGGAGAGAAAACAGCTAGAAAAATAGTAGAAACACTTGGAGAAAAAGCCATTGATTTAATAAAAGAAAATGTAAACAATTTAATGTTAGTCCCAGATATGACTAATAAAAGAGCAAATAATATATATGCATCAATTATTGCCCATTCTTCTAATGATGACTTAATAATTGAATTAAAGCAAATAGGGTTCTCAATAGGAGAAGCTACTAGAATAATTAAATGTTTTAAAGAAAAAACGGGTATATATTTACATGAAAATTTATATTATTTTAAAAAGATTATTGATTTTAATAAACTTGATTATATTTATACTAAAAATTTTGATTCTTCAAGCGATATCCGTAAGAAAGAATGTATTTTAGAAACGATGAAAAGAATTAGTGATTCAAATGGAGATATATATTATTATAAAGAAGAAATATATTCTGGTTTAAAAACCTATTTTAAAATAATTTTGGAACTTGAAGAATTTGATAATCTACTAACTAATTTATTTGAAAATAATTTTATTATGGTTATAGAAGATAAGTATTATTTAAAAGATAACTATAATATGGAGCATAGAATAGCAAGAAATTTAGAAAAAATAGCTAACTTACCAAAAAGAAATATGGAAAATTTTGAAAGTAGTATAGATATGTTAGAAAAAATGTTAAATGTTTCTTATAATAGTGATCAAAAAAAGGCTATTAAAAGTGCTCTTGAAAATAGAGTGTCAATAATATCTGGAGGACCAGGAACTGGAAAAACAACTATAATCAATGCTATAACCAAACTTTTTATCGAAATGAATAAATTATCTCCTATTGATGTTTTATCTAATATTGCTCTTTTAGCCCCAACAGGTAGAGCAAGTAAGAAATTGGCTGAATCAACACACTTGCCAGCTATGACAATACATCGATATTTAAAATGGAATAAAGATACTAATGATTTTGCTATCAATGAATATAATAAAAATAATCATATTTTAATAATTGTTGATGAAGTTAGTATGATTGATACATTTTTGTTTGATTCTCTTTTAAAAGGAATTAATACCAATATACAACTTATTTTAGTAGGAGATACCTTTCAATTACCAAGTGTTGGAGCGGGCCTTATATTAAATGATTTAGTGTCTTCTAATCTATTCTCATATAATCCTTTGGAAAGAATTTATCGCCAAAGTGAAAACTCTTATATTGCTTATTTAGCTAAAGAAATTAAAGAACATAATTTAAGTGAAAATTTTATGGATAAAAAAGATGATTACAATTTCTTTTTAACAGATAATAAGGAAATAACTAAAATGATTAGAGAAATATGTAAAAGAAGTATAGAAAAAGGATTAAAAGTTGATGATATTCAAATACTTGCTCCTATGTATAAAGGAGAAAATGGAATAGATAATTTAAATTTAGCTTTACAAGAATTATTTAATCCTGCTAAAAAAGGGTTAAAAGAACTTTATCTAAGTGATATAACATATCGAGAAGGGGATAAAGTACTACAACTAGTAAATAACCCTGATTGTAATGTTTATAATGGTGATATTGGCTATATAGTTAGTATTGAAACTAAGTTTAATCCGCGAAAAAAGGAAATAATTACCATTGATTTTGATGGAAGTTATGTAGAATATTCAAAAGAAGAATTATATATGATAAAACATGCATATGCCATAACAATTCATAAAAGTCAAGGAAGCGAATTTCCTCATGTAATTTTACCTATTAGTAAAAACTATTATAAAATGTTATATAATAAATTAATTTATACGGGAGTATCAAGAGCTAAAAAAAGTCTGGTAATAGTTGGAGAAAAAAATTCATTTTTAATGGCCATAAATAATGATTATAGTAGTAATCGTAAAACTACTTTAAAAGATGTTTTATTGCATAAGATTTAAAAATACATCCATAATACTAATAAGGATGTGAAAATAATGAAAAAAATGATGGTTGCTTCTTGCGTTGGTATGGCATGTGGAGCTGGAATGGTAGCATATTTATTAACTAATAAAAATACTAAGAAAAATGCTGATGCTCTACTTAACACAATGATGGATGAAGCAAATGAAAAATTACAACATAAAGGTGCCTAGAATAAGGGCATTTTTATTTTACTTGAAAATATTTTGTAATTCTGTATAATAATGTACTATGCTTTAGGGGGATATATTATGCATTGTAAAAAAGACAAATATTTATAACGAAAAAGAATATCGTGCATTAGAAATCATAAAAATTCTGGGATTATCAAGAGCGCTTTATTATCGCAATAGAGACTTAGGATTATCGCCTCAAGAAGCGTTCATATCTATTATAAAAAATAAGGAGAAAAAAGAACAACGTGGTAATTTAAAACCAATAGAAATTGCAAAGGAAAACAATATTTCTATTCATGCAATTTATAAAGGACTTTATAGAGGACTATCAGTTGAAGATATAACAAAAAAACAACTGGCTAATAAAATAAAAGAAAAAGAAAATTTAGAATATTTGCGTAAAATAGGGCTACCAGATGAATATGATAATTTAAATGATTTTTGTGTAAATGAAAGATTAAGTATAAGATTAGTTGATTATTATATTAAAAATGGATGGAATTTATATGATGCTGTTTTAAATTCTTTAAATTTAAAAAAAGTAAGTAATAAAATTAGTAAATATTGCATATATGGAGTGCAATTAAATGCTATAGCATTAAAAAATAGTTTAGATATTAATAGTATTAGAGCTCTAATAAGAAGAGGATTTGATTATGAAGATGCTATTGAAAGAGTAGTATTTGCTAATGTATTTGCAAAAAACTTAGGAAGCAAATTCAATATTTTATGGAATATCTATCATAATGAATTTTTAAATAATATTGATATTAAAACTAAAGTATCTTCTGAAGAATTAGATAATTTTATTATTATTTATAATATAATTACACACATTAAAAAAGAATTAATTTATTATCAATTTTTAGAGGGTATAAATATTGATAAGTTTAAATTATTTGATTTAGATACTCGTGTTAAAATTGCTTTAAAAACAGATAATATGCTTTTTACTTTAAGTGAACTATATTATATTTTAGATTTTGAAAATGGGTTAATGAAAGAATTTTTATACATAAAAGAGTATGGAATGTGGGTATATAAAGGCAATAAAGATGTATTAAAAAAAATAAAAAAAATCACTTAAATGGCGATTTTTATTTTGCATTTTCAATATAATAAGCATAATATTCATCAAAAGTGATATTTTCATCGTGAATAATTTTAGCAACGTCATTACCAACATAACGCCAGTGCCAAGCTTCAAAACTATAACCAGTTATATTTTCTTTACCTTCAGGGAATCTTTCTATAAAACCAAAATTATGGGCATTTTCTTTTAACCAAATATAAGCAGGTGAATCTTTAAAAGTAGCTGTAGATTGATTATTGATTTCAAATACATCTATTGAAAGACCAGTTTGATGTTCTGAATGTCCAGGTCGTGCTGCCACTTTATCTGCCTCTTTCAAGCCACTACTTGCTTTAATATTATTAAAAACTCTTTCTTGGGAAGTAAAAGAACGATAACTGGAATTAACAATTAACGTATATCCAGCTTCTTTTGCTTCATTCCACATTGAAACATATGCATCATTAGTTTCTTTAGTAACTTTATTATCAGCATAAGAATAACGAAGACTTATATCAACTAAGTTTTCTGGTTCAAAATTCTCTTCAAGTTTATAATACTTATTTACATTTATTAGTATATCTTTCGATATATCAGTTGGAATATCATTTTCATAATAATTATTATCTCTATTTACATTTACTAAAGTAACAACTTCTGTTGCAGATATATCTTTATTTTTATCTGCATATTTTATATAACGTTCTAAATAATCGTGAATATAATATTTTTCCTTAATTAAATCTAATATATAAGAATTCTTTTCTTTAGAAAGCAATTCAATAAAATATTTATCTTCTTTAAAGTAATCTATTAATGTTTTAGCTTCCTCCAAAGTATATCCATGTTCAATTAATTTATATTCATATGTTTTTTTATATTCATAATCATTATAAAAATTTAATCCTATAATAGTTCCAGCTATAATTATAATTATTAAAATAACTCCACGATATAGTACTTTTTTCTTTAATTTTAATTTGGCCATAAAAATTTCCTCTTTCTATTTTCTTAATTATAACATAAGAGGAAAGTATTTACAAAGCCTCTATCTTATAGTATTATATTTTTATGATAGTAGGAGGTTTAATAGATGAATAGGAATAAACAAGTATTAGAAATGTGTCCTAATTTCTATCGTATTATAAATTTTGAATATTTTGAAGAAGATCAAATTACAGGTAAATTAATTAAAATATATGAAGATTTTATTTTTAAAGCAGATATAAAAGATGATGAAGAGGCAAGAATGGTAAAAAAAATAGATTATGTTTTAGGAAAATATATTGATGATAATTTATTTAGAAGAAAAATGCAGAAAGAGATATTTAATGTTAAAGTAAGCAGAAGATATAAGCATAAATTATATGCTATCGTTGATAATATAATAGCTATTTTTAATCATTATGAAGAGGATACAACAAGAAGTATATATATATCTAGATGGATTTAATAAAATTAGTTGATTAGTTTGACTAATTTTTATTTGCTTTAAATGATTAAAATAGTTATACTATTTATGTGATTTTTATGAGTGAAGAAAAAGTTTTGAAAATGAAAAAAAATACAGAAAAAATTTCTGATTTAAGAAAAGATATAGAAAAAACACGAAAAATTCAAGATGAAAATGTTTCTAAAATTGAAGAAAATAATTTATTGATTAAAGAGATAAAGAAGAGCATAGAAAGAAATAATGAAGCAATAAAAGAAGCTATTGAATTAAAAAAACAACATGAAAAAAATATAAAATTTAAAAGAAAGCATCGAATTTTGAATAAAATAAGTGGTTTTTTTCATGTGATTGGCTTTCCTACTTATTCTGTGAAAAATAGTTTATATGAAATAAAAATGCTTGACGAAAAAATTATTGAACTAGAAAAAAACAATGAAAAAAATTGTAAAAAAATGCTAAAAATAGAAGATGAAAATATGACTATCTTTGAAGAAAATAGTAATTTAGCAGAAAAAGTTGATAAAATTCTTGAAGAAATAACTAATATTAACCAAGAAAATAGTTTAATATGCGAAAGTAGCTTTATTAATAAGATAGAAGACCAAAATTATATAGTTTCAGAAAAAGAAGTTCCTAAAAAAGAATTAAAAAAGAAGTCTTAAAATTTGTTAAGAGCTTCTTTTATTTTCTCTGTGTTTTTAAAATTTAATTTGGCAACATCATTTAATTTATCAAAACCATATTTTTTTACTATTTCCATTCCAACTTGATCAACTATATCATTAGCTCCTTTAGGAATTTCAATGTCTAAATCGTTTGATAATTTTTTCATTTGTTTTAAGAATATATATCTACTAATTATACTAGAGGCAGCAACACTTGCACACTTACTTTCTGCTTTTGTTGTAAATGTTATATTTGTTACTTTTTTATTTGTTTCACTAATATGCTCAAAGTATTTTTTAGGATAAACAAACTGATCTACAACAATCTTATCATACGGATAATTATCTTCTTTAGTAGTTAAAGAATAAAGTACTTTATTGTGTAATATAGCCTTTATTTTATTCATATTATATCCTTTAGCTTGATATTCATTATATTCTTTATTATCTAATGTAAAAGTTACATAAGGTATTTCTTGAATCAATATTGGAGCTATTTTAATAATTTTTTCATCAGTTAATTTCTTAGAATCTTTAACACCTAAGTCATTAATTAAATTAATTTTTTCTTTGGAAACATATGAAGCTGTAACCACAATAGGTCCAAAATAATCTCCTGTACCAACTTCATCAGAACCTATAGTTGATAAACTATAATAATAGTTTAATTCCTCTTTATATTTTTCTTTTTCTTTATTTCCTGCATTTATATCAATAGTACGATTATTAATCTTTTTTTCCATATCTATCCAGATATTTGCATCAATATCAGC
>CAOKUH010000070.1 GCA_948472605.1 uncultured Mycoplasmatota bacterium | reverse complement strand
AACAGAAGAGGTTAAAGAATATACTAATTTATCAATAGAAGAAATTATGGAATTAAAAGTAATAATAAATAAGAATTAGCAAAGTAATGTGTTAAATGTTTTAAAACACATTATTTTTTGTTATTTTAGAACATATATTTATATAGGTGAAGCCTATGCATCTTTATAAAACAATGAAAAACTTTTTAATGGATTTTGATTATTATATAGATATCTATGAAAATAAAATACATGTCTTTAATTATGTAGATATTTTGAAACTAACAGAAGATGAAATCTTACTCGCAATGACAGGATTTAATTTATCATTTAATGGCAATTCTTTTGTTGTTAAAAAGTTAGAAAAAAGAGAAATACTTATTGAAGGTGTTTTAAATGATGTGAGGTTCATAAGATGAAACATTATATTTATATTAAAACTAAAGTAAGAAATCAAAATAAAATATTAGTAAAATTATATAAAAATAAAATTAATGTTTATGATTGTATAAAAAAAGGTAATGAAATATATTTAAAAGTATTAAATGATGATTATGAGAAAATCAAAAAAGAAATTGTTACAGCTAAATTTTATTATGTAACAGATAGTGGAATATTTAAATTAAAGAAAATGATTACTCCTTTAAAAATATTTGCTGTAATTCTATTTTTATTTTTAACTAATTTTTTTAGTAATATAATAATTAAAGTAAATGTTGTTCATTCTAATAAAGAAATAAGAGATTTGGTAACTAAAGCCTTGGATTTAGAAGGAATACATATTTGGAGTATAAAAAAAGATTATAATACATTGCAAAATATAAAAAACAAAATATTAAATGAATATAAAGATCGTTTGGAATGGTTAGAAATTGAAAATATTGGAATGAGTTATGTTATAAGAATAGAAGAAAGAATTATAAATAATTATGAAGAAGAAAATAAATATTGCCATATTATTGCAAGTAAAAGTGGAATTATAGATAGTATTACTAGTACTAAAGGTGAAATATTAGTTCATGAAGGGCAGTACGTAAATGAAGGAGATATTCTTATATCTGGAGAAATCAAGTATAATGATGAGGTAAAAAATGATGTTTGTGCGAATGGTAATGCTTATGCTGAGGTTTGGTATAAAACAAAAGTATCGTTACCAATAGAGTATAAAACTATAACAAGGACAGGCAAAAAAAGATTTAATATAAGTATTGAAACTGATAGTGGAATTTATAAAATTCTTAGAAGTAGGCTTTTAACTTATGAAACTGAAAGAAAAGTGTTATTTAGATTTTTTAACTTTACTTTTTATAAAGAAATAGAATATGAAACAATTGAAACTAAAGAAAATTACGATTTAGAAAATGGGACAAAAAAAGCAATGGAACTAGCAGATGAAAAAATAAAAATGAAATTTTCGGAATTTGAAAAAATTAATACACGAAAAGTTTTGAAAAATATTGTAAATGATAGTACAATAGATGTAGAAATATTTTATTCTATTATAGAGAATATTTCTAAAAGAGAAGAATATGAAAAATTAGTAGAAGACGAGGGAAGTTAGATGATTGTAGATACTTTATCTAAAGCTATAGTAGGAATATGGCCAATGCTTGTTATATTTTTAGTGGCTTTAATAGCAATAAGAATATCATATATAAAAATCAATCATGAAAGATTTGTATTTTATAAAGAATTTTTAAATTTAATTTTTATTGTTTATATTTTGTTATTATTTGAATTACTAACAAGTACTGAGATGAATACAGGTGGAGGTTTAAATATTGTTCCATTTACAGAAATGTTTCGGTATGAAATAGGAAGTAAATTATTTATTTTTAATGTTGTGGGTAATATTTTAGTTTTTGTGCCTTTTGGGTATTTTGTTTCGGGTTATGTTAAAGCAAGTAAAGTATCTCATATATTATTTATTAGTTTAATAACTAGTTTAACTGTAGAACTTGTCCAATTACAAATAGGTCGTTCTTTTGATGTAGATGATATTATTTTAAATGTTGTTGGAAGCATTATAGGATTTTTATTATTTATAGGATTAACAGCAATAAAAAAACATTTACCAAGATTTTTTCAAAGTGATTTGTTTTACAACTTTTTATGTGTAATTATTTTTATTATAGTTGTTATTTATTTTACTAGAACAATTGGGCTTGGGTGGTTTTAATGGAGTATGATATTAATAATTTATATGGTTATAAAAATGATTATAGTTATTTAGATGAGGTAATAAAAAATACATTAACTTTAGAAAAAGTACAAAATGCTATATTTTCAATTACTTTTGTTGGAAATAATGAAATAAAAGAAATAAATAAAAATTATCGTAATATAGATAAAGTTACTGATGTAATTTCTTTTGCTTTTGAAGATAATAATAGTTTTACTAATGAAATTAGAGTTTTAGGTGATATATATGTATGTATTCCTAGAATGATAGAGCAAGCAGAATCTTATGGTCATTCGGAAAAAAGGGAACTTTCATTTTTAATAGTTCATGGTTTATTACATTTGTTAGGCTATGATCATATGACCAAGGATGAAGAAATAGTAATGTTTAATAAGCAGGAGATGATTTTAAATGCCTCAAATATCAAGAGATGATTTAAAGAAAAAAGGTTTAAAGCGTATTTTTTATAGTATAAAATATTCTATTGAGGGTTTAGTTTATGCTTATCGATATGAACAAAGTTTATGGTTACATGGAATAGCTACTATTTTTTCTATTTGTTTAGGAATTATTTTTAAAATTAAATTATCTGAATGGGCAACTATTTTTATTGTATTAGGAGTTATTTTAGGAATTGAACTTTTAAATACAGCCATCGAGGCAGCAGTAGATTTAGTTACTTTAGAAAAAAATCCTTTAGCTAAAATAGCTAAAGATTGTGGAAGTGCTGCAACATGTATTGTTACTTTAGTAGCAATTGTTATTGGTCTATTTGTTTTTGGACCATATTTTATGAGAGTTTTTAGTTAATAAGAGGTGAATTTTTATGCAAAGTGGATTTGTAAGTATAATAGGAAGGCCAAATGTGGGAAAAAGTACTCTTTTGAATTCTTTAGTTAATGCCCATATTGCTATAACTTCAGATAAAGCTCAGACTACCAGAAATATAATTCAAGGTATTTATAACGAAAGTGATACTCAAATTGTATTTGTAGATACGCCTGGTATTCATAAACCACAAAGTAAATTAGGGCGAATATTAAATAAACAAGCATTAGGGTTAATTCATGATGTAGATACCATTTTATTTATAGTTGATGCATCACAATCTTTAGGAAAGGGAGATAAATTTATTTTAGAATGTTTAAAAAGTTCTAATGTCCCAGTAATATTGGTTTTAAATAAAATTGACAAAATAAAAAATGAAGAAATTTTAGAAGTTATTGAAAATTATAAAGATTTATATCCATTTGCGGATATAGTACCAGTAAGTGCAATAAAAAATGATAATTTAGATTGTTTAATTAAAGTAATAAAAAAATATCTAAAAGATGACGTTAAATATTTTGATGATGATACTATAACTAGTAATAGTACATATTTTATGATAAGTGAAATTGTAAGAGAAAAACTTCTTAATTTAACAATTGAAGAGGTTCCTCATTGTCTTACTTGTGTAACTACTTATTTTGAAGAGAAAAATAATGTTACTTTAATTGGGGTTGAAATTGTTGTAGAACGTGATTCAATAAAGAAAATTGTTATAGGAAAAAATGGTGAAAGATTAAAAACTATTGGTTCTTTAGCAAGAAAAGAAATAGAAGCAATGCTTAATAAAAGAGTTTATTTAGATTTATATGTTAAGACAATTAAGAAATGGCGAGAGAAAGATAAAATATTAAATGAATTAGGTTTTAAAGAAAATGAATAAATTTTAAAAAAAATCCCCAATATATATTTAGAAAGATTGAGGATTGATTAAAATGAATAAAAAAGAAGCATGGAATAAGTTTAAGAAAACAGGAAACGTATTAGATTATTTAGAGTATGCTAAGAAGAGAAGTGAAAGCGATGATAACAAAAGTTGAAGGCATGATTGTAAATGAGACACCTTATGGAGATTCATCAAAGATTATTCAAGTTTTTACTAAAGAGTATGGTATTATTGGAATAATGTGTAAAGGTGTTAAATCAATGAAAAGCCGTCTTAGAGCTTTAACCATAAAGTTTACTTATGGTTATTTTTATATTTATTACAAGGAAGATAAATTATCTATTTTAAAAGATGTTGATATTATAGATGACTTTAAAAGGATAAAAAATGATATAATTCTTATTAGTTATTTAAATTATCTTACTGAATTAACAAGCCAAGTTTATAAACAATGTGAAGATAATTCTCTTTATGATTTATATATTTCTGCTGTAAAAAAAATAAATAATTTAATGGATCCTTTAGTAATAACTAATATTATAGAATTAAAATATTTACCATTTTTAGGAGTTGGACTCGAATTAGATGCGTGCATTTCATGTGGCAATAAAACTAGTATTGTAACTATTGATGCTGATATCGGAGGGTTTGTTTGTAAAAATTGCTATACCAATCAAATTTTAGTTAGTTCCAAAACTATTAAGCTAATTCGTATGTATTATTACGTTGAAATAAATTCAATATCAGAACTTAAAATTAATGAAGAAATAATAAAAGAAATTAATTTTTTTATTAATCGTTATTATGAAAGATATACGGGATTATTTTTAAATAGTAAAAAATTTTTGTTTAATATGTTGGCTTTAGAACAATAGTAAAATATTGTTTTTTTATTTCCAATAATTTTTAAATTGTTCAATTTAATATAAAATCTAAAAATTTTACATTCTTATTAAAAACAAGTCCTTTACATTAAAAGGTTAATTTATTATAATTAATACAATAGGATGTGGCTATATGAAGAATAAAAAGGGATTTATTTTTATTGAAACATTAGTTGTTGTTGCGGTTTTAACGGCCTCTTTACTTATGCTTTATTCTACTTATAATGCTGTTATTCGTAAAGAAAAAATAAGAATAAAATATAATGATTCAGCCTATTTATATAGAACATATTATTTAGAAAAGTTTTTTCGTAATTTTAGGCTAGATTTAGTAGCAACTGCTTTAAATAAAGATGATAATACTAAACCACTTAATGTTTTAGCTGGTTTTGGTTGTGGTGGCGGTATATTTCTTAATGAAGAGGATAATATAAGATTTTGTGAAGTTTTTAAAGAAGAACTACACATTACTAATATGTATTTGACTTATAGTGATTTAAGTATGCTTCAAAATTGTAGTAATCGAAATGGGGCATGTGAAGCATTGGCTAAAGTTAATGATGCTGCTGCCGCTTATATAAAAACAATTGGTGGTCTTGGTAAAAGTGGCTATCGGGTTATAGTAGAATTCGCCGAAAATAAAGATGGAACAAGATGTGAGGGCGATGATTGTGAATTCTTTTATGCTACTATAAGTTTGGGGGATTTATCATGAAACTAAATAATAGAGGTGTAACACTTGTAGAACTAATTATTAGTATTGGTTTAATATCAATTTTAATAACATTTTTATTTAGACTACTTGTTGATGTAAGATATACAAATAATAATATTGATTTTAATAGAGAAAATCAGCAAAAAAGAGCAATAATTATAAAAACAATACAAGCAGATTTTTTGGAAAGAAAATTAGTCCGTTTAAGTGATTCTTATAATTCTAGTTCAATTATTTTAACTTTTACATATGGTGATGGGACAAACGCAACTCTGACTGTTAATCAAGATGCAGTAACTTATAGTCATAGTACAAAAGGAATAGAAAAATGGAATCTTGAAAAAGAAAATGTTAATTCTAAATATGATATAAATTGTGTTAGTTACAAGACAAGTATCCATACTATAAATGAAGGAGAATTCTTTTTTGTAAGATTTACTATTCCTGTTTCAACTAATCCTAATGTTAAAAATTATATAGATGATTTAGAATTCTTCTATTTAGGAGAAAAAAAAGGTATTACGGCAAGTAATTTTCCTAATAAAAGTTCATTAGGTAATTATAAAAATAATTGCCGCTAAGAAGGCACAAAATATACGAGATATGACAAAATATTTAGAACTAATATCAACATCAGCAATGATGTTTTTTATTTGAGTATGAATACTTAAACCACAAAATAAAATAAATATACTAGCGGTTATAACTTTTAAATGAATATTAATATTTAAAGCATTTAATTTAATCAAACCGCCAGTTGCTTCAAGTATTCCATTTATAAAACAATTAAGATAAGGAAAGTTAATAAAATAATTAAAACCTTCACATAAAATAAAATAAAAAATAATGGTTCCTAAAATAATTAAAAGAGTATCAATACTTCTTTTTAAACTTTTAGATAAGCATTTACTAAAACTTAAGGTTGGAAATTTAAAATTACTTTTATTTTCATAAGGGTATTTGCGAAATAAAAAAGCAATAACAAAATTGAGTCCATAATTAACTAACATTAATTTTAAAGTTAGATTAGAATCTTTAAAAATTAAATTTAGCATATTATATAAAAATAATGGATTTAAAAAGCATGAATAGCTTAAAATAATACTAGCATCCTTATTAGATAATTTATTTTCTTTAACTAAATTAGCAGTTAAATAAGCATTTGTAGGAGTTCCAGAAAACATAGACATTACAAAGATATATGAGGCCATATTAGAAAATCCTAATAATTTTTTTAATAACTTATGAATAGTTTTATCAATTATAAAATAAAAATTATAGTTCATTAATATATCATTAATAATAAACATAGGAAAAAGTGAAGGAAAAACATTTTGAAAAAAAGTCATGGTTCCATTTAAAATACAACTTTGAAATGATTTGTTATTTTTAAATAAAATTATGATAAAAAATAAGGTTATAAAAATATAAATATTGTTTTTAAAGTTTTTTTTCATATTATCCCTTTCATTTGATATAATTATTTAGGTGAATTAGTAAATGGTTAATAAATTATATGAAAATTTTAAGAATTACATAAAAGAAAATTATAAATTTCTTTTAACAATTATTGTATTAATATTTATGTTCTTTTATGAACTTCCTTTTGTTGTTTATAGACCAGGAGGAACTATTGATTTAAGTAGTAGGGTAATAGTAGATAATGGATATAAAACTGAAGGTGAATTATCTATGGCTTATGTATCTATGATGAGAGGTAAGATTCCTTTTGTATTGTTATCTTTTGTTATACCAAATTGGGATTTAGTTAGTTCAAGTAAAATAACTTTAGAAGATGAAAGTGTTGATGATGCATTTATAAGAGATAGACTTTATTTAGAAGAGGGATTAGATAATGCGACGATTGCGGCTTATAAATTGGCAGATAAAAAACTTGATATAAAAAAAATAAATCATGTAATTACTTATGTTACCCCTGATGCTTTAACTAATTTAAAAGTAGAAGATACTATTTTAAGTGTAAATGGAAAAGAGTTTAAAGATTTAAAAGAGTTACAAAATTATATTAATTCCTTATCTTTAAATGAAGAGGTTAAGTTTAAAGTATTAAGGGATAATAAAGAAATAGAGTGTTATGCTAAGATATATGAAGTAGAAAATACGTTAAAAGTTGGTATTTCAATTATAAATAAATATGAGTATGAAACAGATCCCAAAATAAGTATTTCCACTAAATCTAGTGAATCTGGATCAAGTGGTGGGCTTATGACTTCGTTATCGATTTATAATGCTTTGGTAGAAAATGATATAACTAAAGGAAGAATAATTGTTGGAACAGGTACAATTGATATTTTAGGAAATGTTGGGGAAATTGGAGGAATTAAATATAAACTTTTAGGTGCGGAAAAAGATAATGCTGATATTTTTCTTTGTCCAATAGATAATTATGAAGAGGCTTTGGCAGTTGCATCGACAAATGAATTAAATATTAAATTAATACCTGTAAAAACATTAAAAGAAGCAGTTGCTGCTTTAGAAAAGTAAATTAGTACTTTTCAAAAAAAGGGTTTTAGGCTATAATCCCAACTTAAACACTTTTTTGAAAATAAAATCTCCCTAAGTCAATGTTTA
>CAOKUH010000069.1 GCA_948472605.1 uncultured Mycoplasmatota bacterium | reverse complement strand
CAATTTATAACAAACTATCAAAAAGCCCTTGACTTCTAATAGTTAGTCATCTCCTCACTTGTTTCCTCACTGAAAGGTAAAATAGCAAACACTATATTGAGATTTTTAAAATTTATTCTCCCATTTGTTTTCTCAATAAATTGATTAAAAACAGACACCTCTCATCTGTTTCCTCACTAAAATGGAAAAAGTGAAGTCTAAATTTTAATTTTCTTTAAAATTTGGATAATTTCTGATAATGAATATTTTTGATTATGCTCTTTGATGTAAAATGGCTTATTAGATATTTCATTAATTTTATATTCTAAAATTGTAAGAGTAGTAGGATATGTAATTTGATACTCTGTAGGCTCTATAACTTGTAAATTGGTATGTAATAGATGTTTTATAGCTCCTTTCTTAATTTTGTAAGTATAATCTTTAATTACCTCCAAGATTTCAGTATTTGGCTTTAATGTTTCCATAGTTTTAAAATCCAACATCAAAAAAGTCCTCCTTCCTAGAAAGAGAACTTTAAGCCTTTTATATAAAATAAAAACTCACGAACTTGTTACAGTCCGTAAGTTGTTTTCAATTGGAGCGGATGATGGGAATCGAACCCACGTTATCAGCTTGGAAGGCTGAAGCTCTACCATTAAACTACATCCGCATTTCTTTAACAATTAAAATTATAGCATAAATAAAGAAAATATCAATACTTTTTTAACTTATATTGCAAAGTTATATATTTTTCAATTACTATATATATTACAATATATGAAAATAAAATGATTTAATGCATAAATTTTCATATAAAATATTTATTTTGATAAAATAAGAAAACATATTATAAGTCAATAAAAGCCATAGCAAAAACTATGACTAAACATAATAATTTTAAATATTTTTTCTATGCTTTCTTCTAGGAACGCAAGTTTTAATAACCAAATTGTATAAAAACGGACACATATATTTAATATAAGTAAGTTTATCTAATGTATTATTAAAAAATCTTGTTAAGAACATATAAATGGCACAATTAATGCGATTAAAAAATTGGGCAATACATTTGATAATTTTATAACAATTATTTAATTTATAATTCTTGGGACAACATAAAATAAAACAAACACTACAATTACAAATTTGTATCTTATCCGGAGTATATCCAGCTTTTAATAAACCTTCTACGAAAGCAACTTGCATTTCTTGATTTGGGAAAAAAATACAAGCCTTAAGTTTTAAATTTTTAGGTTTAGAAAATTTACCAACTATAAAACCAGTTAACCACCATGTATATTTTCTATGATTAAAAAGATAACAATTATCAGCCAATAAAAGTTCCATATTTAAACATTCTTCATCAGTAGCAGCTCGATAATGTTCCTTTCCAGCTTTATTAAAGTCTCTGATATATAGACCGATCTCAGCTCCAGTAGTTATACCATATTGACCTTTCCAAAATTCCAAACGATAATGCTTATTATTATAATCAAAATAAATTGGCTCAGCATCAAAAACCATATTAAAAAAAGGAGCTTTCTTGTCATAAATATCCATATATCCTAAATCTCGCTGCCAACTATCATTTTTAGAAACGATAATATCTTTTAAAGGATCTAATTTAAAGCCAAATGGTTCTAAAGCCCTATTTACAATAGATAACTTTTCCTCTTCGCTAGTACAATTAACTTTTTTAATTGCTCTATTTTTACGAATAATATATATTATCCATAGAATTAAAATAAAAATAAGTATTATGGTAAGAATAATATATTTCATTTCTAACCTCCTCATTGTATTTTATGTGATGTTTTATTTTAAATGGCGGTTATTAACTAAATATTTTAAATTTCAATTTATATTTACTAAAAGTTAATTTAATAAATGTTTGTAAATAAAAATCAATTATTTTATAATGATATTGTGGTGATTACAATGCAAGAATTTCATAAGATAATTGAAGAAATATGTGAAGAAAATAATATTGAATTTAAATTACTTTCTAAAGATTGGATTATTATGTTAGAAAAAAATAAAAAAGTAAAATTTATTTCGGGTTATAAATTTGATTTAAATATGCATGGAATTGGGAATGTTTTTGATGACAAATATGCGACTTATGAAGTATTAAAAAGCAAAAACATTCCAATAATTAATCATAAGATTATATTTAAAACTACTAATAAAAATGCTTATGCTACCAATGCAAATAGCTATGATATTGTCTTAGAATATTTTAAAGAAAATAATAGTAACATTGTTTTAAAAGCTAATGATAGTACCTGTGGAAATGATGTTTATCATATTACAAACGCTAATGAATTAACAAAATGTTTAAATAACTTATTTAAAAAAAGTTTCTCTATAAGTATTTGTCCATTCTTAAAAATAAGACAAGAATATCGCTTGGTTATTTTAAATAATGAATGTGTTCTTGCCTATGCTAAAGTAAAACCAGTTGTTATAGGTGATGGTAAAAGAACTTTGCGCGATTTACTAATAGAATTTAATCCATATTATTTTAAAAATAGATTAGAAAACGATAGTCAATATAAAAAAATATTAGCTAAAAATGAAAAATATGAATATAACTGGCAATTTAATCTTTCTAAAGGAGCTAATTGTTATTTAGTTGATGACGACTTGAAAGATAGATTAATAGATATTTCTAAAAAAATTACCAATTGTATTGATTTAGGATTTTGTAGTTTAGATATTATAGAAAACGAACAAAATGAATTATTAGTTATGGAAATAAATAGTGGTGTAATGATGAAGAATTTTACAAAAATTGTTCCAAATGGTCGAGAGATAGCTAAAAAAATATATAAAGATGCTATTTTATCATGTTTTAAGTAGGTGAAATAATGATTTTAGATGGTTTTATGGTTGCTAAAAAAATAAGAGAAGAAGTAAAAAATAAAGTTGAATTATTAAAGCAAAAGAATATTTACCCTAAACTTGTTGCTATTCAAATTGGAAAGAATATTGCATCAGAAATATATCTAAGAAATAAAAAATCTGCATGTGAAGAGGTAGGAATATTGTTTGAAGAAATGTATTTTGATGAGAATACTAAAGAAGATGAAATAATATCAACAATAGAACGATTAAATAGCGATTTATTAGTTCATGGAATATTAATTCAAAGTCCATTACCTAAAAAGTTCGACAGTAATAAATTTTTTAATTTAGTCAGTGAAGAAAAAGATGTTGATGGTTTTTGCAATATCAATACTTCAAAATTATATCATAACCAAGATGGATTTAAACCATGCACTGCTTTAGGAGTAATAAGACTTTTGAAAGAATATAATATTCCAATTAGTGGTAAACATGTTGTTATTTTAGGGAGGAGTAATATAGTAGGTAAACCTTTAGCATTATTATTTTTGCAAGAAGATGCAACTGTTACTATTATTCATTCAAAAACTATTAATAAAGAAAATCTTATAAAACAAGCCGATATTTTAGTTAGTGCAATTGGAAAACCACAAATTATTAAATCTTCTATGATAAAGAAAAATGCTGTAATTGTTGATGTAGGAATTAATTATCTTAACAAAAAAATAGTAGGTGATGTTGATTTTGATGACGTTAAACAAGAATCCAGCTTTATTACTCCAGTTCCAAAAGGAATTGGTCCGATGACTATAGCAATGTTACTTTTAAATGTCGTTACATCAGCAAGTGATAAGATTTAAATTTATATCCTTATTAACAATATTCTAAAAGTAGATTATCTAACTTGCTCAAAAAATTAACCTTGCTTAAGTATTAAATTGTGTTATAATATCTTTAATAAAACGTTTGAGAACATTTTAAGTAGTTATATTTTTTCTTCAAAAAGAGATTAAATGTGAAACGCTGAGAGCATTTAAAGATAAAAAATAAAACGAAATTCACATGTTTAAGTTTAATCGTAATAGATGCGTTAAATCTAAATTAAGTGCTAGATAAATATCTAGAATTTGGGTGGTACCGCGGAAAAACATTTCGTCCCTTACAAAGTTTTGTAAGGGATTTTTTCTGATTTTAAGGAGGTTATGAACAAAATGAAAATTGCCTTAGTAACTGGTGGAACAAGTGGAATAGGTAAAGAAATCGTAAAGCAACTTTTGTCAAACGAATGTTTCGTTTTTGTAAACTTTGGGCATAATGAAAAACTTATGTTAGAAGCTAAAAAAGAATTTGAAGAAATTAACTATAATTTTGAATGTCTAAAAGCCGATGTAAGTAAAGAAATTGAAGTTTTTGATATGTTTACAAAAATTAAGAAAAGGTTTGGTAAATTAGATTATTTAATTAATAATGCAGGGACAAATGTTGATAACTATATTGAAAACTTTAATATAGAAGAATTTAGGAAGATATTAGATGTAAATCTAGTAGGAAAATTCATTTGTACAAAATTGGCTATACCCCTTCTAAAGAAAAGTAAATTTCCTTGCATTATAAATATTGCTTCACGATTAGGAACAAAACCATGTCCAGAAGCCAGTGCATATTGTGCTAGCGAAGCAGGAGTTATAAACTTTACAAAATCTAGTACCCTAGAATTATCAAAGTATAAAATTAGAGTTAATTCTATTAGTCCAGGATTAACTAATACACCACTTGCAATGCTTGGCTGGACTAGTGAAGAAATTAAGGAGCAAAAAGAAAATAATCCCATGTCTCGAATAGGAGAGCCAATTGATATTGCTAATGCTATATTATTTTTAATATCAGATAAAGCAAGTTACATAAACGGAGAAAACATCAATATAAATGGTGGTAGTTTACTTATATAAGAAGAAATGATAATAATAAAAAGAAAATTACAATATAGAAAGAGGAATCAAAAATGAAAGAAAAAGTTAATCATTTAAAAAATGAAATTTTAGAAAAAGTAAATAATAGTAAAAATTTAAAAGAAGTTAACGAACTTAAAGTTACATATTTAGGAAAAAAAGGACCAGTAAATGAATTATCAAGTCATTTGAAAGAATTAGATAATGAAGAAAAAAAAGAATTTGGTAAAATATTAAATGAATTAAAAATGGAAATTAATAAAGAAATTGAAGAAAAAATTAAGTATTATGAAGAAATAGAACTAAAAGAAAAATTAGCTAAAGAACAAATCGATGTCACTTTACCAGGAGTTAAAATTCCAATGGGATCTCCTAATATATTAGAACGTATTATTGAAGAGATAGAAGAAATATTTATGTCTATGGGTTATGATGTTGTTGATGGACCAGAAATTGAAAGCGATAGATTTAATTTTGAACTTCTAAATATTCCTAAAGGTCATCCTGCAAGAGATGCACAAGATACTTTTTATTTAAAAGACGAAGAAATACTTTTACGTAGCCAAACCTCTCCTGTCCAAGCTAGAACAATGTTAAAAATGGGAGGAGATAAACCTATTAGAATGATTTGTCCAGGAAAGACATATCGAAGAGACGATGATGATGCTACACATTCTCATCAATTTATGCAAATTGAAGGATTGTTAGTTGATAAAAATGTGAGTTTGTCAGATTTAAAAGGAACATTTGATGTGGTATGTAAAAAGTTATTCGGAGAGTCTTGTGAAACAAGATTTAGACCTAGTTATTACCAATTTACCGAACCATCAGTAGAAACAGATATATCTTGCTTTGTTTGCAAAGGAAAAGGCTGTAGTTTATGTAAAAATACAGGGTGGATAACTGTAAGTGGAGCAGGAATAGTTCATCCTAATGTTTTAAAAAATTGTGGATATGATCCTAGTAATTGGACTGGTTTTGCTTTTGGATTTGGGGCAGAACGACTTGCAATGCTAAAATACGGCATAGAAGATATAAGAACATTTTACCAAACCGATTTAAGAAGTGTTAAAGCATTTGATAGAAGGGAGAAAGACAATGATTAGTTTAGAATGGGTAAGCGATTATGTTGATATAAAAGATGAAAATTTAAAAGAATTAGCGGTAAAAATAACAAAAGCAGGAATTAATGTTGAAAAAGTTATTTCCAATCATATCGATAATTTAGTAGTTGGAGAGGTTATAGAATGTGTTAATCATCCAGATTCTGATCATTTACATATTTGTAAAGTTCGTATAAACGAAAACGAAATACTAGAAATAGTTTGTGGAGCTTCTAATGTTAGAACAGGACTAAAAGTCATAGTTGCTTTACCAGGAGCAATTTTACCAGATAACTTTGAAATAAAGAAAAGTGTTATCAGAGGAGTAGAATCCAATGGAATGCTTTGTGCTTTATTTGAAATAGGTGTAGAAGAAAAAAATGAAGAAAACTATCAAAAAGGAATTCATGAATTAGATATTGATGCTCCAGTTGGAATGGATGCTTTAAAATACTTAGGATATGATGATACTCTTTATGAGTTAGATATTCATAAACATCGTAATAATGATTGCTATTATCACATTGGCTTTGCATATGAAATAGCTGCAATTTTAAATAAAAAAGTGACATTACCCGAACGAAATTTTAATTGTATTGAAGATAATATAGAAAAACATTTCTCTTTAGATATTGAAACTCAAAAATGTCCATATTATTTAGCTAAAATGGTACGAAACGTAAAAATAGGAGAGTCTCCTGATTTCATAAAAAAAAGACTAATAGCTGCTGGAATGCGACCTATAAATAATGTTGTTGATATTTCTAATTATGTAATGCTTGAATTTGGTCAACCACTACACTTTTTTGATAAAGATAAATTAGGTAATAAAATTGTTGTTCGTGATGCTAAAGAAGACGAGATAATTACCACATTAGATGGTAAAGAACGTATATTAAAATCAAGCGATATTGTAATTACTGATGGAGATAAACCTGTTTGTATTGCAGGAGTAATGGGAGGTTTTAATACAGAAGTTGATAACAACACCAAAAATATTTTAATAGAAAGTGCTATCTTTGATGCTATTAGTATTAGAAATACTGCAAATCGTCTAAATTTAAAAAGCGAAGCTTCAATTCGTTATGGAAAAGGCTTAAGCTATGAATATACAAATTATGCTATAGAAAGAGCTTGTTATCTATTAGAAAAATATGCTGAAGCTGAAGTATTAAATAATATTGTAAAATATGATAATATTGATAAAAATCTTAAAGTAGTAACTTTTAAAGCTGAAGATGTTAATAAAATATTAGGTATAGTGATTGATACTAAAGATATGGAAGTTGAATTAAAAAGATTAGATTTCGCTTATGAATTAGATAATGATATATTTACTGTAACCATACCAAATAGAAGATTAGATATTGATCCTAATGTAAATGATATAGCTGAAGAAATTGGAAGATTATATGGATATCATAACTTAATTTCAACAATGCCTAAATGTGAAGCAAGATATGGGAAATATGTCGGAGATGTAAAAATGCGTAAAATTGTAAGTAAAAGATTACGTAGCCTAGGGTTAAACGAATGTAAAACGTACACTTTAACAAGTCCTGAAATGGTCGCAACATTCAAGGATGAAGAATGTAACAATTTAGTATTACCAAATGCTATGAGTATTGATAAAAGTGTAATTAGAACATCTATTTTACCTTCTTTAATAAATACTTATGAATACAATAAAAAGCGTAATGTTAAAGATATTCTTTTATATGAAATAGCTAAAACATATGATGCTGATTTTAATGAAACAACAAAAGTAGCAATACTTATGAAAGGAAATTATTTAACAAATGAATGGCAAAATAATATTATCAAAGTTGATTTCTATCTAATAAAAGGAATCGTTGAAAACTTACTTGACAATTTAGGTTTTAAAAATCGTTATAGTTTTGTAAAAAGTAACGTAAATAGTTTACATCCTGGTATAAGTGCAAAAATTTATTTAGATAAGACTTGTATCGGTATAATTGGAAGAGTACATCCTGAATACAAAAAAGATGAAATATATGTATGTGAACTTTCTTTAAAAGATTTATATGAAGCTCAAATTAAACCAATTAAATATAAAGAGCCAAGTAAATATCCTGAAATAGTAAAAGATGTAGCCTTTGTTGTTGATGAAAAAATCGATAGTGAAACTATAAAAACGGCTATTATAAAAGAAGGAAAACGAATTTTAGATACTTGTGAAGTTTTTGATTTATATCCTAATATTTCAGATGGTAAAAAATCTATTGCTTATAAATTAGTATTCAAAGATAACACTAGAACTTTACAAGAAGATGAAGTAATGGAAGTATTTAATAGAATAATTAAAAAAATAGAAAATGAATATAGTGCAACATTAAGAAATTAATGATAAATCTAAATATCTAAAGAAACTAATATTAAAAAAAGAATATGAAATTAATAAAGGTATGTGAATAAGCATATCTTTTTTATTTTATGTAAAGAAAAAAGATGATTTCCAGTAATCATCACAGACTGTTGACAAATAAGTTCAATAGTCTTTTTATTTAATAAAAAATATAGTAT
>CAOKUH010000068.1 GCA_948472605.1 uncultured Mycoplasmatota bacterium | reverse complement strand
TACTATATTTTGATATGTACCTATTGTGTTATTTATTTCTGTGTTAGGATAAAAAATAGCAGTCAATGTTCCAATTGCTGCTAAAATACAAGCTATTGCAATTAAAATTTTCTTTTTATTTTCTTTTTTCATCTTCTCACTTCCTCCTATTTTATTTATTTTTTATAACCATTTTTTCTAAGTTTTCTTCAATATAATGTTTAAGTTTATATATCTGATCTTTTTCATTTGAATTAAAATTCACACAATTTTCTTTAGAGTATTGAATTGCTAAAAATCCTATAGGCTCTCCATTTTTATTGTTTAAAACTATATCAAAAAAAGATTTTACATTTTGATGTTTTTTTAAATTATAAGTTGCAGGCATAGTATTCTTTATTTCTTCTAAATTATTACATTCTATTTTTTCTTCTGATAATAAAGTTTGAATAAATTTAGGTATGCAGCTTAAAGGTACTGCTTGCAATTCGTTTTGATATGATTTAATTCCATTTCTAATTGCCTCATAAGTACAAGTAGTTTTTAAAGCACTTCTGCCATTTGCATAGTGTCCTCCGATTATGAAAATCATATATTTGTACTCTATCTGCTAATAAAAATTCTTTTATATATTCCATTCTTGTAGTTATTTCAAAATCTATATTACATTGATTTTTTATTTTAGTTGACAACGTTTCTTCAACAGTTTTCTTTGAATTTTTATATGCAACGTATACCCCCGCAAAAGCAATTAATAAGCTTGCTATTGTATTTAATAATGTTATAAATTTTTCCATTTTCTTTTTTCCTCCGTAAAAAAATAACTAATTGTTATTCTCTATTTCTTACTAAAATCTATTTAATTACTCTGTTGTCTTTACATATGTAAGTTCAAAATATACATTTGTACCAGCAAAACTTGTAAAATAATTAATTGCTGATCCAGTATAATAGGCTCCTGTACCCGATTTTAGTACAGGATTATAAAAATTCCAAGGCACAAATGATTTATTATTATTTTCAAGCCTAAAACCGCCTAAAACCGCCTTCACATAGTCCAAATTTTCAATTAGAAAATTTAAGGTATTGTTTTTATCGATTTGACTTGATTTAATATCAGCTACATCTACTCTTCTTCTATAAACTCCTCTTCCATCTTCTGTAGTACCTATTCTAGTTTCTTTTGTGGAATATACATTGGGATATAATTTATCTAATTTCGTTTTTACATCATTAAAATCAATAAATGTTGTATATGTGTCTCCATCCTTTAAAAGTATTTTTCCTCCATTAATATTATATATTTCAACAATAAGTCCCCTATTGTATGAAATCCTAAAAAATCCATCAGCAGTAACAGGAATTGATAAACTACTTTCATCATAATTATGTGCTTTTATCGCTTCTTGATTGTCATCATAAAAGCAATATGTTTTATATCCAGCATATCCTCCTGAAATAAGTCCTGAGCTTTTAAAATTTATCTTTAGAGTATCCCCTTTTTTTACTTTTATAAAATTTGAAACATTAAATCCAGTCTGCGGTGTCAATACTCCGTACTCATCTATAGCAGCATTTGGAATCATCTGTGTTTCATCAAATAAATTTTCACTTTGCGTTTTTAACCAAATTTCCTCACCATTTTTAGGTTCATCTATTCCAACTGCAATTTTAATCTCACTGTTGAATTTATGTGTTAATTCATCTAGTTGATTTAGTAAATTTCCTGCTGCATCTTCACTTAAATTTTCTTTGATGCTATTAAACCAATTTGTAAAAGCTTGTTGTTCTTCATCAAAAAAGTTAGATAACATTAGTTTAAATTCCTCAGTATAATTACTATTTGATTCTTGCTGTTCTTCAAAATAATTTCTATAAGCTTCTTGCCATTGTGCATATAAAGTACTAGTATCTACTTGATAAATTAAACTTGTAATCCAAGGACATTCCTCACTTCCTCTGCAATCCGTAATTAAATCCTGTGTAATTTTTACACAGGATGGACTTACTCTAATATCAGCTAATCTAAATTCAATTATATTTTCTTCTGCATTAATATCTGGATGAACTGGATTACTTGATGCTGCACCTTGTCTGTATACTATATTTCCTACTCTACCTGCTTGTGTTTTATCTATTTGAGCAACTATACTATCGATTCTAGTTAATATCTTTGAATTTTGAGGTATAGTAATTATTAAGTTACTTGGATTTTCAAACCACTTATCACCTATAATAGCCTCTCCTTTAAAAACAATTATATCCATCTCATCATTTGCTGAAAAAACTTGTAAATTATCTGATGGTGTTCCTTTTGGAGTTGCAAAAACACCATTACTAATTAATTTGCGATATGGTCTATTCATATCTTCTGCTGAATACAATCTATCTCTATCTATTGCATCAAAAAATCCTGCATTTACTTCATATTTAACATCATTTACCATTTTTTTAACCTCCTATTTATTCTACACTTTCAAAAGTTGGTTCTATACTGTAACCATTATCGTCTTGACTTTCTATTATTTCACTTATTCTTACTTTGTCAGAAATTCCATACTTATTAACAATATTAACAATGCTTCCTAAATCATAATCTTCTTTATACGTATAATTTATTCCAGATATAATCTCTCCTATAAAAGATGTAACAGATGTATATGTAGCCATTTTTTCATACCCTGTATTTTTTAAGCTTTCAACATAAACATTATTACACAATTGAACTTTAGTAATTTCTTGTTTTTCATTTTTAGTAAGAATTGCAATATTCTCATTATTAACTTGATAATATATTACATTATTTATATTTTTTTCTTTACCATTTGGATAACTTTTCAATAAATCATCATAACCAATCTCACTAGAAAGATTACGAGCATCAACAAATAATTCGTATCTATCAGCACCGATTCCTCCACCAATACTTGTAGTTACTCTTGCTACACCTTCTCCTTCTCCAGCAACTAAAGCAACATTTTTTATATTGCTATCATCTTTTTGATAGTCTGTTTTTGAAATATTATCATAATCTTCTGAAAATGTAACATATTGGCTTCTATCTTCACCTTTATACAATGAAAAAATAAAGTTACCATCATCAATAGCAACTTTATATCCCCATCCGAATTGTTGACATAGTTCTTGTATTTTAATTCCTACATAATCATAAGTTACTTGTTCACTTATTTTTTCTGTAAATCCTACTTTATCAGCAAGTATGAAATTTTTAATCTTTCTATCTGGATTTGTTGGACTAATAATAGAATCAATAATTAATTTTCTAATATAATCTTCTACTAGACCATTAAAATTAGTTTGTTTTTCAACTATTCTTTGATTTAACATATCTTTTATATCAGTACCTGTAATAATAAGTTGACTGCCATTTTCTTCATCTGTTTGTATTTCTATTTTTTCAATTTTACAAACCATATCATCATCATTACGAGAAATATATTTACATTCTTTTACTTTGTTAAAATTATCTTCTGTAGCAGAAATAACTAGTTCGCAATCGCCAACTGTATTATATCTTTTTGCCCATATAACGCTTGAATATGTATCAATTATATATCTTCTATTTAATTCTTTATCTAATAAACAAAAATCTTCCATATAGCCTAAACTCCTGAATATATTTTATAATTGCTTAAATTAATATCTACTAACATGTCATCTGCTCCATCATCTGCCAAAAAACTAAATTGATTATCTCCCATTTCCAATTGAAAAAAAGTATATCCTTTTCTAATAAAAGGAATTAAATTATACTTAACCGCATCTCTTGTTAAAATTACAGTCTTATTTCCTCTATTACAGTTAATTATCAACTTATCATTTTTCTTAAATTCATAATCAATAATTATATTTTTCCCTGTATCAATATTGCGAATTTCTAATTTATTTACAGTTCCCATAAATAATATATTAATCATTAAACCAGTTTCTGTTTCACTATCATTTACAATATTTGATATCTTTTCAAGTTCAACCTCAGAAACAATAGTTGGCTCTTTCATATCTATAGAAAAAGGGAAAACGAATTTTTTTATAATTTTTGATATGCTTTGTACCATTATTTCAACATCTTTAAAGTATGGATCTGGACATAAGATAGAAATTTGAGCAGTTGTATTTTGAGTAAATTTCGGTGCATCCATTGTTTGAACATAGCCTTCAATAAAAACATCTCTTAATTCGCTCTTATAATAAATTTTACACCATTCTTTAATCCTAAAATATTTATACAGTTTTAGTCTATTTTCCTCAACATCTCCATTAATCTTCATAGTTATTACAATTTCTCTATCTTTTATTTTAGAACCATTAAAAGAAAATCCATCGTTATTTGCATAACTTGATGTATTTATATCTGCTTTTGGAGGATCTAATCCTTCTATATTCGTAATCTGATAGTTTTCTTCATTATCAGTAAGTTCAAGTACATATCCTTTGGAATTTTCAACTTTTAATACAAACATCTTACTCTTGCCTCCTATTCTTATGTTGTTTTTAAATTCAATAAATTTCTTGTTTGTCTGTATAACTCTAGTCTTGAAGGTTGCTTAGGTGCATTTATTATTTGAGTAAAATTATTAACATTTGATGTTGTATTTGAAACATTATTTACATTATTTATATTAGAAGCATCATTCCTTAATTGATTTTTCATTTCATTTGCTACTGCTTTTATCCAGTATTTGTTTCTTTCAAGCGGAACAATTGCTTCCGCTCCTGCTTCTCCTGCTCCTTGCAAACCTTGTGCAGTAAAAAATATTGTAGGTTTGTCTATAACCCCACCTAATGCATTCCAATTCACACGAAAGTTGGGAAGTCTACCTTGTCCAGCAATTCCCCATGGTGCCTCACCACCATCTACACTTACGTGTGGTAAACTTAATTCTAGCTTTGGTTTAATGCCATTAAAAATATTTCTTACAATATCTTTAATACTATTAACTATATTTGAAACCGCATTCTTAGCTGATTCTATTGCATTTGTAATTGTAGATTTTACGTTATTCCACGCCTCGTGTGTTGATGACTTCACACTGTTCCAAACACTACTAACTGTAAACTTAATGCTATTTATAACATTTGTTATAGTATATCTAATACCGTTTATTATATTAGTGATCGTGATTTTTATAATATTCCACACATTTTGTGTAGTCGTTTGAATTTCATTAAAAACTGTGGATATTGTCGTACTTATTGTGTTTATTGTTATTTCTATAACTGCTTTTATATTATTCCATATTATTGAGAACCAATCGACCAAAGGTTGAAAGAAATTTTTAATTGGTTCTACTACATTACTTGAAATCCAGTCAGCAACAGGAGTAAATACTGCTATCATTGTATCTACTACTATTGTAAAAATACCTTTTATATTATTAAAAGTGTTTGCTATTTTACTTGATATTACTTCAAACGCATTTGATACAATATCTCTAATACTTTCGAAATCTCCACTAAATATAGCTTTTATAACATTGATTGCAGTTTGAACAATAGTTTTTATTATATCGAAATTATTTTGAAAAATAGTAACTATTCCAATTATTATATCACCAATATTTGAAACTATATCTCCAAATATTCCGCCTATACTATCACCTAGTTCATAAAATACATCTCGCACATTTCCTTCAAAATCATCTCCAAAAAATGCGATTAATGAATTAAATTTATTTTTCAAAGGTTCTACTACATTTGATACAAACCAATTTGAAACATTGTTCCATGAGTCAGTTATACTTTCTTTTGCCTCAGTAAATTTATTTGAAACATCTTTGCCAATACTACTAAAAGCATTTTTAATTGATTCTACTACATTTGAGTTAAACCACTCACCTGCTGCAGTCCACGTATTTTTAATTGTATCCCAGCATTTAGAACCAATTTCTTTAACTTTATCCCAATTTGCAATTAATAGACCAATCACTGTTATTAATGCACCTATAGCAACCGCTACAATTCCTATAGGATTTGCTGACATTGCTGCATTTAATAACCATTGAGCAATTGTTGCTCCTTCATTCGCAAGTTTAAATGCCTTAAAAGCATTTACAACTCCCATTATCATAGAACCAACATTAAAAGCTAAAAAACCACTTGCAATTCCAGCTAATAATGAAATAACTATCTCTCCGTTGTCTATAATCCACTTAAATGCATTTTGAGCCATTTCAAAAGCAGTTCCTAAACCTTCTTTGATTGATTTTGCAAGTTCTTGATATTGTTGAGGTAATCCATCGATAATTTTGTTCATCAAATTACTTAACCACGTTTTAATTTGTTCTTCTATTTGAGGAAGATTATCTTTAATAAGTCCACCTATAGTACCTATAACTTTAATAATTCTTGGAAACAAATTCTCTGCTACTGTACCTATACTATTAATAAAATTAGATAATAATGTATCAAAGTCTGCATTTTCGTCTGCCATTCCTGTTAATAGATTTGTCCATGCAGATTTCATAGAACCTATACTACCTTGAATTGTCGTACTAGCTTCTTTCGAAGTAGTTCCCATAATATCCATATTTTTTTGAACAACACTTATTGCATTTACTATATTTCCAAATGACATGCTATTAGAATCTACTGTAACGCCTAATTCCTTTTGTACATCTTTTAGTTTTGCAGCATCTTTTATAAGTCTTACCATTTCCTCTTTTGTTCCACCATATCCAAGTTTTAAATTATCTAACATGGTATAGTTTTGTTTGGCAAAACCATTATATGCATTTTGAATGCTTTCTATTGATGTTCCCATTTTATTAGAATTATCAGACATATCAATAATTGCTCTGTTAGCATATTCAGCAGTTTTTGCAGTATCATTATTCAAACTTTGAAGTAGACTAGCAGAAAAACTTGTAACAGTTTCCATGTAACCATTAGCAGAAAGCCCTGCTGTTTTATATGCATTATTTGCATAATTTTCAACTATAGGTGCACTATCTTTAAATAAAGTTTCAACACCACCAACTAATTGTTCGTAATCACTATATTCTGCTATTGCTTGTTTTCCTACATCAAGTATAGCTCCTCCTAATCTTTTCAAGGCCCCGATTCCAGCTTCAATAGCATCTGTCGCTAAATTTGCTAGAACTCCTTTCATAACAGTAAATCCACCTTGCGAAGCTTCATTTGCAGAATTGCCTGTCTCCTTTATACTTTTATCTAGTTCGTCTGCTGCTTTATCAGCATTCTCCATTCTAATTTTGTTTTCATCTAAATCATTGGATAGAGTTTTTACGTCTTTTGCTAAATTTCTTGCTTCAGCAGAATTCCTACCATACTGTATTACTGCTTCTTTATATGCTTCCTTTGCCTTATTAACTGCACTTTGTTGTGATTCTATTGTGCTTGATAATTGACTGGTTGCACTTTTGGCTTTTTCTTCTGCAGATTGTACTTCTTTTAATTTTGCACTATAATTACTAAATTCCTTCTCAGTTTTTGTTACAGTTGCTTCTTGATTATTTACAGCAACAGTTAAATCTGCAACTTGTTTTTTCATAGATGAGTGAGCGGATTCTGCTTTGTTTAATTGGCTCTCTAAATTTCTAACTTCATCAGAATTTTCTCCATAAGTCTTTTTGGCTTCTTCTAATTTTTGTTTTAAATTTTCAACTTCGGTAGCAGATAATTTTTCATACTTTTGAGCAGTTTGTAATTCAGATTGATATGCTTTTAACTTTGATGTTTGTGCTTCTACTGATGTTTTTAATTGTTTCAATTTGGCATTCAAACCATCACTTGATTTTGACCAATCATCTAAACCTGCACTTGCTTTACTAAATTCTGATTTTGAAACCTTCATTAAATTATTTGCTTCAGTTATATTTTTTTTAAATTCTGATATATCAAGTTTATATTTAGTTGTTATATCTTCTCCATTCGGCATTCTTGTTCACCTCTTTTTACGCAAATTAAAACCAGCTGTCTCCAGCTGGTATTCTCTTTATGTTTTTCTTTTTTGTTTCATCTTTACTATCATAAATATTTAATCTTCTGACTAATAAAAATACTTCCTTTATTTTTTCTTTTCTTATTGAAAATGGCGTAACCATAGGGAATCGCTCACATATTTGCATTTCCAATTCAAAAAAAATTTGATATAGGGGAACATCAGGTATGTCCCCCTCTTCTAGTTTTTTCCATTACCATCTTTAGTTATTTGATTAATTGAATATGTTACTATATCAGCTAAAACATCTACAATTTCTTTTATAGATGTTTTTCTTAATTCTTCATCTGTCAATCCTTCAAATATATCTTTAAGTAATGGTTTAACAATATCCATAGAATGTGCAAATACTTTTACAATAGCTTTAATTAATTCTGTTTTATCCCCTGCTTGAACATTATCAATATCAATAATATTTAATAAATCCTCTACAGTACCAAACATTAAGTCATATGTTTCTGCTGTATAAGTCTTAATTATTTTTCTTTTTTCATAAATATTTAATTTTAAATCCATTTCTAAAATCCTCCTAAGC
>CAOKUH010000067.1 GCA_948472605.1 uncultured Mycoplasmatota bacterium | reverse complement strand
ATTCTATAATGGTTTGTAAGATTTTGCTGTTTTAAAAGTGTTTAAGTTCCGGAATATCTCCAAGATCCTCAATATAATAATGTAAATTAATTTGTTTTAATTTATTTTTTAGTTCATAAAATTCAATCTCATTTAAAAATATATTGGAAGGAATATTTACTTTTTGATTTATCATATAATCATCTATATCATATTTACCAGTACAAAAAAGCTTAGAAAATTCAGTACTATTATATATTTCATAAAGATTTTTCCAATAATTTAAAGATGCATTAGGTAATTCAACTTTCATTTTTTCAAAATACGTTTTAGCAAAATATTTATCTTCATCTAAGGAGTAGAAAAAATCTAAATATTCTAGATACTCTAACTCTAAAATAGCTGCTATTTTTAAAAACATATAATGAATATTTAAGCAATTTATATCAAATACATGAATATTTTTAAATCCTAAAGAAATAGCATTTAACATTGGATCTGTTGATGCTGCAACTCCAAGATAACTATTAGTTCCATTTTTTATTTTCTTAAATAGTTCTTGATGATTAAGGTCAGAATTATTATATATTTTAGAGTAATGCTTATAATTAAAGCCATTTATTAAATGCGTATTTTCTATGATGAATTTTGATGCTTTAAAATCCAATTTCCAATTTAGTGATTCCATATTATCCCTCTTTTTTGACACATATATTAACATTTTTAGATTTTTGTGTCAAATTTCGTAAATTTTTTTCTATTTTATTTTAAAACATTATATACTGAAATAAAGGAGAGATATATGAAAAAATTTAAATTCAAATGGAAATCATCTTATGTTTTAATTGCATCGATGGTTATAGGATGTCTTATTGGGATATTCTTAAAAGATATTGTGGGCTATATTAAACCACTAGGAGATATTTTTATTAACTTGCTATTTACAATTGTTGTGCCTTTAGTTTTTTTCCTTGTATCAAGCTCAATTGCGAAGTTTGGTAATGGCAAAAAACTAGGTAAAATTGTTAGAACGACTTTAATAGTATTTTTAACAACAAGTTTAATTAGTTCTATATTTATGTTAGGAACAATGAGTTTGATAAAACCAAGTATTACAAATACAATTCCTAGTGATAGTGTAACTTTAGAAAGCGTTGATATTAAAGAAAAAATAGTTGATGCTTTAACAGTTAATGACTTTAGCGAAATCTTATCTAGACAACATTTACTACCTTTAATTATTTTTGCTATTCTAATTGGATTTGGTGTTGCTCTTAGTAAAGAAAAAGGCGAACCAGTAAAAAAATTTTTAGAAAGTATGACAGATATTCTTTTAAAAGTAATTGATATTATTATGTACTATGCTCCAATTGGGATTTGTGCTTATTTTGCTAGTTTAATTAAGGATATGGGGCCAGAAATAATTGGTTCTTATACATCTTATTTAATTATTTATATTGGGGCTTGTATTGTTTATTTTGGTTTATTTTATAGTTTGTATGCTTTTTTGGGGAGAGGTAAAAAAGGGATAAAAGATATGTGGAAGAATATTTCTACATCAGCTTTAACATCTCTGGCAACTTGTTCTTCAATTGCTACACTTCCTGTAAATATTGAAACGTCTAAAAAACTAAATATTAAAAAAGATGTAAGTAGTGTAAGTCTTTCATTAGGTGCAGCTGTTCATATGGAAGGTTCAAGTATGGGAACTATCTTAAAAATTATGTTTTTATTTGGAATATATGGCATGAATTTTTATTCTGTACCTACTATCTTAATAGCTTTGGTGCTTGCAACGTTTGTCTGTATGGCTATGAGTGGAATTCCATCTGGAGGCTTAATAAGTGAAATTTTAATTATTACTATATTTGGCTTTCCTACATCTAGTTATTTACTTTTAACAACAATTGCTTGGTTAATAGATGCTCCAGCTACTTGTTTAAATGCTACTGGTGATATTCCATCGTTACTAATTATTGATAAACATATTAAAGAGTAATATAAAAAACGTTAAATTAAAAATAACGTTTTTTTATTGGGCAATTTAAAATAATCTTAATATATCTTGGAAAGTTATATATAACATTAGAAGTATTAATAATATAAACCCAATTGTATGAAAAGCATTTTCTATCTTAGCATCAACTGGACTTCTTTTAATTTTTTCAATTATCATAAATAATACTCTACCACCATCAAATGCTGGGAAAGGTAAAATATTAATAAATCCAACATTAATACTTAAGAAGGCAACTATATAAATAAGTTGAGAAATTCCCATGCTAATTGAGTCTCCTACTACTCCATATATTCCAACTGGACCAGATAAAGCATTTAAAGATATTTTTCCACTAAATAAACTTGTAATAGTTAAAATCATAGATGACATTATACTTCCAAATTTACAAAAAGCATATTTTATACTAGGAAATAAACCTTTATGAATCGTAGTGTCTACACCAAAACCAAATTGTTTTGTTTCTTCACCATTTTCATTTTTAATTGTTTTAGGAACTACTTGATATGTTTTTTCTTCACCATTTGCTTTTTTTACTAAAAATTCATATGTATCACTACTATTTTTACGATATAAAGCAATTTGTAATTTATCCCAAGAAGAAACTTTTATTCCATTTAATTTAATAATTTCATCACCAGGTTCAATACCTGCTTCATGCATTGCTGATGCCTCTAATACAGTTCCAACTATAGGTTTAGTTGTCGTAGATCCCATAAACAAGGCCATAAAAAACAAAATAACAATTGCTAAAATAAAATTATTAACTACTCCTGCTACTAAAATAATTAATCTTTGATACCAAGGTTTATTACACATAAATTTTTCTTTAGGTATATCTGAATCATCTTCATATACTTCTCCTGCCATAGAAACAAATCCTCCAATAGGAAAGGCTCTAATATTATATTTAATTCCATCTTTACCTTTATGTGTATGAATAACTGGACCCATTCCTAAAGAAAATTCATAAATAAATACTTTAAAAGTTTTCGCCCATATAAAGTGTCCAAACTCATGAACTAAAATAATAATTCCTAAAATAATAATTAATACTAATAATGTTAATAACCACATAATATATTCCTCCTTATATAAAATTTAATAATATAGTTGCTGTATAAGTAATAAATATTAAACTATCTATTCTATCAAGTATTCCACCATGCCCTATAATTATATTGCTAAAATCTTTAATTTCATTTTCTCTTTTTATTTTACTTAAAACTAAATCTCCACATGTTCCTGTTG
Organism: uncultured Mycoplasmatota bacterium; assembly: GCA_948472605.1. Lineage (GTDB taxonomy): Bacteria > Bacillota_I > Bacilli_A > RF39 > UBA660 > MGBC108787. The sequence goes on along the minus strand of CAOKUH010000067.1, from coordinate 5,261 downwards.
CTGCTAAAATAATCGTAATCATAAATATTTTAAAAATATTAATACTACTTATAAAATTTAAATAAAATATACTTGCTATAATACTTCCTAAAACTAAACCACCAATTGTTCCTTCCCAAGTTTTATTAGGACTTATTTTGGGACTACATTTATGAGTTCCTAATAGTTTACCTACAACATAAGCAAATACATCATTTAGACATGCTATTAATAATAAATAAATTAAATAATTAATATCTGTCTCTCTAATTAAAACTAAACTATTAAAAAATATGCCTATAAATATTATCCAACTTAATAAATATATTGCTGTACGTGAACTATATTTTTCATCATAAAAAACACTGGGAATTAATATAAACAATATGGTAAGAGCTATTGGTATATAACTATAGTCAAATAATAATTGTTCGTTAAATCTTGATGAAAATATTATTATACTCATTAAAATAATACTTATAAAACATATATATTTAGGAATTTTTTCATGATGTTTTTTTAAATCAATTATTTCTTTTAGAGCAAGTAATCCTAAAGTTCCGCAAAATACTTCAAAATAAATACCACCTAACATAATTACAGGAACACAAATCAAAACTATTAAAAATGATCCAATTAATCTTTTTACCATGCTTTATCTTACCTCTTTCTTAAGTATACTTATCTCTTAATAAAAAGTCAATTATAGAGAAAAGCATTTTTAATAAATTTCACAAAATTTATTATTTAGATCTAATATCGAACTACCTATTAAAATATTATTCGAATATTTACATTTTAAGATACTGTAATTAGGTAATTGATATAATTCTTGAATTTCATTTTCTTTTTTTATACTATTCTTTATTAATTTATCAAAAGTGATTTTATTAGTTTCTAAAGTAAAAATTAAATCATAAACTATATCTTCTTTATATTTTATATAAATTTTATCAATACAATTAGTATAATAATTGTAATCATTTATTGTAGTTAATTTCTTTATATTTTGTTCACATTGTTTATTTTCAATAACATTTAAATTAAATTCCTCATAATTATTTATCATTTCTATCTTAGCATCATGAATAATTAAATGCTTATTTTCTTTTTTTACTAATTTTCCTGTAACAATTATTTCATCATATATTTCATATTTACCATAAAATTTTAAGTTATCATTATTATTTTCAATTTTAAGTGATAAATTTTTATCAAAAGTGATTTGTTCAACTAAATTAACATTTTGTTCGTAAGATTGTAAAGAAATATAATCATTTCCGACAATTTCACTTATTTTACCTTTTATTGTTATAAATTTATATTTATATTTTTTATAGTTATTTTCTATATTATTTAAAAATGAATTTATTTCTTTTATTTCTAAGTTATTTTGGCATATATAGTTCATTTTATAAAAATTATCTATCGTAATTTCATTTTGGCAATTATAAAGTCGATAAAATATACTATCATACGTAGACATGTTATTGCTTGATTTAATTTCAATTGAAAATATAGGTAAGTATTTAAAATGAGTGACTAGAAAATAATCTAAACTATATAATATTATAAATATAATAAGGAAAAATGAAAGCATTTTTAGTTTTAATTTATCTTTTTTTATAAATAATTCTTTAGTAAAAATGAGTATTCCTAAAATTAAGCTTATAATGCGATATAAACTATATTTTTTTAATATAAATGGGAAGAAAATTAAAGTAATTCCTAGAACTTTAAAGATTATTCTTTTATTTTTCATGAAATCATCCTAACTTATATTATTTATTATTTACATTATATCTTTTTTTAATCAAAAAAAAGCTAACACTTAATGTGCTAACTTTTTTAAGTTTAACTATTAGTTAACTGCGTCTTTTAATTTGCTTCCAGCTTTGAAAGATACAACTGTTTTAGCAGGAATTTTAAGTGGTTGTTTTGTTAATGGATTTATTCCTTCACGTGCAGCTCTTTCTTTTGCACTAAATGTTCCAAATCCTACAAAAGTAACTTTTCCTTCTTTTTTTAATCCTTCTGTAATTGCTTCAAATGCAGCATCTAATGCACGTCCTGCAGCAGCTTTTGAAATTTCAGCTTGTTCAGCCATTTTTTCAATTATGTCTTGTTTTGACATGATTTCTTACCTCCAAAAATTTTATTTTTTATAAGGGCATTATAGCCTTACATACTAAAAATATCAAAAAACACTATTAAAAGCAAGCATATTTAAGCAATTTGATATATATATGACAATAGTTTATTTTTTTCTTTACCTTTAATTGACAACCATTCCCATATTATACCATTTTACAAATATTTTTGATGTTTAATTTCCACTTTTTTCTTTTGTTATAATTATATTTATATTATGAATTTTAGCTATTTCTAATACATCTTCTAAAGTTATATGCCTTTCATTATTTTCATAACTTCTGATTGTTCTTCCACTACGATAAATAGTTCTGCCCATTTCTTCTTGCGTGATTCCTAACCACTCTCTTATTATTTTCATTATTTCATTTGCTTTATAATCTGTTGCTATTAATTTCATAAACTTAACTCCTTAAATTACTATATTAATAAATAAATATTTTTAGTCAATAAAAAATTAGTAATCTTTAAAATTACTAATTAAAAATTTATTATAGTACTATTGTAATTAGATTATTTGAGCCTTTATTAACAATTTTAGTAACAGTTTGACTTAATTTATAACGCATGTTCTCTGGCATTACAGAAAGTTTTGCTTGAATTCCTTCTTTTACTATTACATCTAAACTTCTACCAAATATTTCACTTTTCCAGATACTACTTGGATCTGTCTCATAATCTTTCATTATATAATTAATTAATTCTTTACTTTGCATTTCAGTTCCTATAATAGGTTCAAAAGTTGATTCAACATTAACTTTCATTAAATGGATACTAGAAGCAACAGCTTTTAATTTAATTCCATAACGAGATCCTTGTTTTATTATTTCTGGTGTTGATAAAGTCATATCTTTTAAGCTTGGATAGACAATTCCATAGCCAGTACTTTTGGTCATTTTTAAGGCATCACGAATACCATCTAATTCTTCCATGCCCTCTTTATAAGTGGCAAATATTTTTAATAATCCTGCTTTAGTTGTTACCATGTCGCCCATTAAGTCTTTTAAAACATTATTATATAATTCATCACTACTTTCTAAAGTAATAGTTACAAAACCATTTGAAGTATCAACATTACTTATATAACTTTTAGAAATGATTTCTGAGTCTGTAAATGAATTTAATATATTATCAACATCACGAATTTTATTAACAGAGATTACACTTTCTTTGATTTTTTCAAGGTAATACTTTTTAATATAGTTATTATTATCTAAAACATGAACCCATTTAGGTATATCTACTTTAATATCTAAAACTGGAAATTCATATAATGCTTCTTTTAAAACGTTTAATATTTCTGGTTCAGTCATTTCTGTAACATTTAGAGGAATAACTGGGACATTATGAGCTTCTCTTATCTCATTTGCTAGAGTTATAGCAGTGCTACTTTGTTTATTTTTAGTATTTAATACTACTATAAATGGTTTACCTAATTCCTTTAATTCTTCAATGACTTTTTCTTCAGCTTCAACATAATTTTCTCTTGGAATCTCCCCAAAAGAACCATCTGTTGTCATAACAATACCGATTGTGGCATGATCTTTTATAACTTTTTCAGTTCCTATTTCAGCGGCTTCATAAAATGGTACTGACTCCTCAAACCAAGGGGTTTTAACCATTCTAGGGTTACCATCTTCATCAACATGCCCATTGGCTCCTTTTATAATATATCCAACACAATCTACCAATTTAATATTAGTTTCGAACTCATCAATTTTTAATGTAGCTCCACTACTTGGTACAAACTTTGGTTCAGTTGTCATTATTGTTTTTCCCTCAGCACTTTGAGGTATTTCGTCTAAACACTTTCTTTTTTCATACTCATCTTCTATATTAGGCACAACTAGATTCTCTATAAATCTTTTAATAAATGTTGATTTTCCACATCTAACTGAACCAACTACTCCTAAGTATATTTCACCATTACCTCGCGTCGCAATTGATTTAATTATTTCACTTTTTTCCATATTACTAATCCTTTCATCGTTTTCTATTTAAACCTATGTGGAAAAAATGATCTTTAGAACTTTCTTTTTATTTTTCAAAAAATATATCATCAGGTTTTAAATTAAATAAATTAGCTATTTTTATCGCCATATCATAATAAATCTTTCTCTTTTTATGTTCTAATTGCCAATAATAACACTTGCTTATATCTAGTTTACTTGCGATTTCAGCATAACTATAATTATGTTTTTCCCTTATTTTTTTCAACTTTTTAAAATAGTCCATATTAATTCCTCTTTACAATTAATAAAATTATAACACATTTTATCACAATACCCCACATATTTCGGTATTTTAATATAATTTTAGAGAAAATTATTACTAGGTGATAATATGATGTTAGACAGACTTAAAGAATTACGTGAATATTATGATAAAACACAAGAAGAGATTGCTAATATTTTAGGTGTTGATAGGACTACATATACTGGTTGGGAAACTGGCAAAGATATGATTCCTTTTGGTAAGTTAAATGACTTAGCAAATTACTATCATACTTCACTTGATTATTTAATAGGTAAAAGTCCAACTAAAGAAGAAGTCGAAAAACTTGCAGAAATTAATATTGAAATAGTTTCTAAAAATTTAAAAGAATTTCGTAAGTCTAATAATCTAACTCAGGCAAAGTTAGCTAAATCGATTACTACTTCTCAATCTAATTTTAATAAATATGAAAATGGTAAAAGTTTGATTACAACTTACTATGCTTTAGAATTTTCTAGAAAATATAATTATTCATTAGATACTTTAGTAGGAAGAAAGAAAAAAACCAAAAAACAAAATAAATAATTTAAAGCACAAAAAAAACTGTAATATTGCAGTTTTTTTCTTTTAATATTCTTATTTGGTAAATACAATTTCTTCAATAACAAATTGACCATCAAATGGATTTGAGGCACCATCTCTAAAGCATCTGAATCCAAAGGTATGGGTTCCTGAAACACTAGAAATATCAAAAGTTCTAGTATCAGTTTGATTTTTAGTTATACCATCATATTCGATTTTTGAGTTTCCAGTAGCATAATTCCATTTATGGGCTCCAGCAATGCCACCATTAATCATAACTTCATCTCTCATTCCTATAATAAAATTATCTTCGTAAAAATTATCTACACCACCAG
>CAOKUH010000066.1 GCA_948472605.1 uncultured Mycoplasmatota bacterium | reverse complement strand
CAATAAATTATTTAAACCCAAATAGTAATGTCGCAAGTACCACAGGAAATTATAGTGGAATCTATGATATGAGTGGAGGATCATGGGAATATGTCATGGGAGTAAGAAGTTCAATAACAAGTGGAAGTGCAGGAATAACAGATACAAATATAGATTCAAAATATTATGATGTATATGGAGCATCATCAAGTGTTAGAGATTATAAATATCGAATATTAGGAGATGGAACAGTTGAATTTGGCCCATTCCAAGATTTTAAAGATCCTGATAACAACAATAGATATAAATCAAGTTGGTATTATGACTGTGCCAACTTCGTTAACTCAGCTTACCCGTGGTTCTACCGCGGTGGTAATTGGGCCGATGGTGTCACGTCTGGTATCTTTGCGTTCGGTCTCGACGACTGGTGGGGCTCACATGCGGGCGTTTCGTTCCGCCTAGTCCTTGCCTTAAAATAATTAGAAAAGTATTTACATAGTAAAAATCTTGTGATAGTATTGTCGTAAGACCTGAAGTAAGGTAGCTTAATGCTAAGCGTAATATAAGTACGTTGCCCTTCAGGCATTTTTCATTTTTAAATCTATTAAAAATTGGTAAATGATATTAAAACTAGAATAAGAAAAGAGAGTTTATATGAAATATAAAAAAATTAATTATGAAGACACTTTAAAATTTCAAAAGAATGGTGTAGATTTTGTTGGTTATGAAGCAATAAATGAAAATATGTCATTTGTAATAGAGACAGTAGAAAAAGGACATTTTGAAGAATTTGTTCATGATAAAAGTACTTTCACTTATATATTTTTAAGTGGTAATGGAACGTTTTTTCTAGACGATATTGAGGTTAAAGTAAAAGCAGGAGATGTTTTATCAATAAGTCCTGGAACAAGAATATATTATAAAGGAAATTTAAAACAAGTTTTAATAACTACTCCAGCGTATGAAGAAAAGTATGAAAGACATATAAGAAATGTAGAAATTTAACTATAGTTTTGAGGTGGTTTTATGGAAAAATTAATAATGATAAAGTATGGAGAATTAACAACTAAAAAAGAAAATATAAACTTATTTATAAATACTTTAAAACAAAATATTAAATTTAAATTATGGGATAATAATGTTTTAATTAAGTTTGATAAAGGTAGGATGTTTATCAAAGTATTAGATGATGATTTTGATAATATAGTTAATAAACTAAAAGAAGTATTTGGGATACATGAATTGGTTATTGCTTATGAGTTAAAAACTTTAGATTTAGAAGAAATAAAAGAAAAAATATTAAATTTGCTAAAGGATAAAGATTTTAAAAATTTTAAAGTAGAGACCAAAAGAAGTAATAAAAATATTCCTAAATCTAGTATTTTAATAAGTAGTGAAATAGGTGGATTTTTATTAAAAAATATTGCTAATATAAAAGTAGATGTTAAAACTCCTGAACTTATAATTCATGTTGAGCTTAGAAATAGTGAAAGTTATATTTATTTTGAAGTTATTAATGGATTAGGAGGATATCCTGTTGGTACATTAGGTAAAGGTATTCTAATGTTAAGTGGAGGAATTGATTCTCCTGTTGCAGGATATATGGCTATTAAAAGAGGGGTGAAAATAGAAGGGCTCTATTTTGAAAGTCCTCCTCATACAAGTATTGAAGCTAAAAATAAAGTTATAGAACTTGCTAAAATATTAAGTAAATATAACAATGATATAAAATTGCATGTAATTAATTTTACAGAAATACAAGAATCTATTTATAAAAATATACCTCATGAATATCTAATAACTATAATGAGAAGAATGATGTATCGAATATCTGCTATTATAGCTAGTAGAAGTAATGCCAAAATAATTGTAAATGGAGAGTCCATTGGTCAAGTTGCTAGTCAAACTTTAACAAGTATGAAGGCAATTAATGAAGTTATAAGTATTCCAGTTATAAGGCCACTTGCTTGTTTTGATAAGCTAGAAATAATTGATATAGCTAAAAAAATAAATAGCTATGAAACGAGTATTTTACCATATGAAGATTGTTGTACAATATTTGTTCCAGATCACCCAGTTATTAATCCTGATTCAAAATTATGTTTAGAATATGAAGAATTAATACCTTATAAAGAATTAATTTATAAAGCAATAAAAGACCATGAAGTAATCAAAATTAGTAATATAAGTTCTTCTAAATATGATGACATATTATAAAAAACTCAAATATGAAGTAATTATAGTATTAAAAAAGAGGATTTTTCCTCTTAATTCTAATCATTTTCTTTAAAGCTTGCACAAATGGTTCCTTTTTTGTTATTTGAAACAAGAATTTTACCTAAAGTGCAATAATTTTCTTTATTATGGAACTTACAATTTTTAACTGTACAAGCTATACATTGATTAAAATATATTTCATCCATTATTAATCACCATTCTTATTATGAATAAAAATTAATATTATATACATAATAAAAGTAGGTGATATAAATGCGTAAGAATATTAATTATTTTTATAAATGTTATGATAAACAAAATGAAAATGGGATAGATAGAATAGTTAATGAAAGATTTAATGAATATGGCTATAATTTAGATTCTAATAAAAAAAGAATTATAGATTATGATGAATTAGCAAGAAAAACTGATTATAAAAATGTCAAAAAATCATTTCAAATAAAAGAAAGATAGAAAAACTTCTTTTTTTTTTGTATAATGGAAAAGAGGTGGAAGAAAAATGAAAATATTAACAGTAAATGCTGGAAGTTCTTCTTTAAAGTTTAATTGTATTGAGCTTCCTAGTGAAAAAGAATTAATTAGTGGTTATTTTGAAAAAATAGGAATGAGTGGTAGTTTCTATAATATTAAAATAAATGGTAGCAAAACTAAAAGAGAAGTGGATCTAGTTAATCATAGTGAAGCTGTAAATTATTTAAGAGAGGAATTAATTAATAATAAAATTGTTTCTTCTTTAGATGAAATAGATGGTGTTGGACATCGTTTAGTACATGGAGGAGATCGTTTTAAAGATTCTGTTTTATTAACTGATGAAGTGTTAAAAGAATGTGAAAAATTTAATGATTTAGCTCCATTACATAATCCTGCAATGTTAGCATGTATTGATGCTTTTAGAAGTGCTATGCCTAATACTCCTATGGTTGGTGTATTTGATACATCTTTCCATCAAACAATTAAAGAACTTAATTATTTATATTCAGTTCCTTATGATTGGTATAAAGATTTTGGTATAAGGAAATATGGTTTTCATGGTACAAGTCATAAATATATTACAAAAACTATGCAAAATATTTTAGGTAAAGATAATATTAATATTATTAATTGTCATATTGGTAGTGGAAGTAGTATTTGTTGCATTAAAAATGGTGAAAGTATTGATACAACAATGGGATTTAGTCCTAATGCTGGTTTGATGATGGGAACACGTTCTGGGGATATTGATTATTCAGTTATACCATTTTATATGAATAAAACAGGTAAGTCTATTACAGAGGTAGATAATATTTTAAATAAACAAAGTGGTTTACTTGGAATTACTGGTAAGTATTCTGATCATCGTGATATTGAAAATGCTATGCTAGAAGGTGATTTAAGATGTACTCTTGCTAATGATATGTATATTGATAGAATAGTAGGATATATTGCAAAATACTTTGTAGAATTAAATGGTGAAGTAGATGCTTTAGTCTTTACTGCTGGTCTTGGGGAAAATGCTCGTGAATTTAGAGAAAGTATTTTAGAGAAATTAGCTTGTTTAGGAATTATAATTGATAAAGAAGAAAATATGAAAATAGCAAGTTATATGGATAAACATGAAGGAGTAATTTCTAAAACTGAATCTAAAGTTCCAGTTTATGTAATTCCAACTAATGAAGAGTTAATGATTGCACTTGATACTTTTAATATAATTGGATAGGAGGGCTTTAAAATGGCTATGGATACTAGCAAACTTATTTATAAGAAAATTAAGAAATATCAAAATATTGTTATTGCAAGACATGTAGGTCCTGATCCAGATGCCGTTGCAAGCGAAATTGCTCTTCGTGATGCCATAAAATATACTTTTCCAAATAAGAAAGTTTTAGCAGTAGGCTTAAATGTTACAAAGTTTAAATATTTTGGTTCTCTTGATAGAGAAAATTTAGGTAATTTAGAGGATGTTTTATTAATAATATTGGATGTTCCTACTTTAGATAGAGTAGATGGTATAGAAGATTTAGAATATAAGGAAGTTATAAAAATCGATCACCATCCTTGTGATAAAATAATTGCTAATGTAGAACTAGTTGATGAAACAGCCTCAAGTACTTGTCAAATGATTGCAGATTTAATATTTAATACTAATTTAAAAATGAATGAAAATATTGCTAGTAATTTATTTTTGGGGATTGTTTCTGATAGTGATCGTTTTTTATTATCTTATACAACTGCAAGAACATTTAAAGTAGTTTCAAAATTAATTGATGAGTATAAGATTGACTTTGCTTCTTTATATACTAAGCTTTATGAAAGACCAATTAATGAAATAAGATTTCATGGTTATTTAGCAGAGAATTTGACTTTAACTGATAATGGACTGGCTTATATTAAAATAATGCCAGAAGTTTTAAAAGATTATAAAGTTGATAGTGGGACACCATCTAATATGATAAATGATTTTAATTATATAAAAGAAGTTTTAGTTTGGATATTTGTTACTTTTGATGATAAAAATGATATTTATAAGGTTAATATTAGAAGTCGAGGACCAATAATTAATGAAATAGCAGAGAAGTATCATGGTGGTGGACATAAGTTTGCAAGTGGGGCGAGATGTAAAACAATAGAAGAGATTGATAATCTTCTTAAAGATTTAGATGAAGCTTGTAGTTTTTACGAGTAATTACTAAGATAATTTGTAAGTGTTATTATAAGAGATAACACTTATTTTTTTTGATATTTTTGTAATAAAAAAATCACCCAAAATTTTATGGGTGATTATTTATTTCCTAGTAAAGCCATAGCAATTATAAAACCGATATTTAAAATTATTACTAAAATAACAGTTGCATCAATATAGCCAGATTTATTTTTTACTAATTTTCTCGTAGAATCTTCTGTTTCCTCAAGATTTTCATTGGGAACTCTTTCTTCATATTCAGTTATTACATTATTTTCTTTATTTGCTAGTTCTTTTAATTTTCTTTGATATTCTGAATATACATCTTGCATTGCAGGTGTAGCATGATTAGGATACGTTTCACATTCTTTAATAAAATCTTGAAATGTTTGTAAATCCTCAATTTCTTTTTCCGTTTTTTCCTTTTTTGCACTAATATTAAAATATTCAGTTGGGGTTATAATTCTATTAACTTTTTCAGCTTTCATATTCTTTTATTCTCCTTACTTTTTCCATTAATTCTTTTTCTTTTATTTTTATAGCACATGTATGTAGCTTTATTATATTAAATAAATCTTTACTTTCCATGTTAATTATTCCATAGAAAATATTAGGGTTTATTAAAATATCTTGCATATATATATTTCTAATATCTAATTTTTCATTATTATAAATTAAAAAATTTCCATCTGTTTCTAAATCATGTAATTTAGGATTTTTTTCTTTCCAAGATGCTACATAAGCAGCATTAATATATTTGTTACTAACGCCACCCATATTCTAGCCTCCTTATTTTTTCTATTTTTAATTATAGCAAAATATAAAAAATATTTCAATTGTTAAAATTAAGGAAGTGTTATATAATTTTTTTGTGATGGTTATGAAAAATGGTTTATCAAAAGAATTTATAATTAATTTATCAAAAAGCAAGAATGAGCCAAAATGGATGCTTGATTTTCGTCTTAAATCTTATGAAAAGTTTTTAGAACTAGATAATCCTAAATTTGGTCCTATTATTGATTTTGATTTTGACGAAATTTTATATTATAAAAATGAACATGAAAAGTATCAAGATAATTGGGAAAATGTTTCCAAGAAAGTTAAAAATACTTTTTGCAATTTAGGAGTTATTGATGCTGAAGATAAATATTTAGATGGTGTTTCTAATCAGTATGAAAGTGAAGTTATTTATCATAAACAAAATACTAATAAAGATATCATATTTTTAAGTACAGATGAAGCTTTGCAAAAATATCCTTTGCTTTTTAAAGAATATTTTAATAATTTAGTTAAGTATGATGAAAATAAATATACTGCTTTAAATGGCGCGGTTTGGAGTGGAGGAACATTCATATATATTCCTAAGAATACAAAATTAGATAGACCTTTACAAAGCTATTTTAGAATTGATACAAAAAGTTTAGGCCAATTTGAAAGAACGATAATTATTGTTGATGATGATTCATCTCTTGAATATATTGAAGGTTGTACTGCTAAAAGTTATTCTAGTTCTGCTTTGCATGCTGGAGTTGTTGAAATTTATGTAAAGGATAGAGCAACAATGCGTTATTCAACTATTCAAAATTGGAGTACAGATGTTTATAATTTGGTAACTAAAAGAGCAATTGTTTCTGATCATGGAAAAATGGAATGGATTGATGGAAATATTGGGAGTAAAGTTACAATGAAATATCCATCATGTATTTTAAAAGGGAATTATTCTACAGGGAATTCTATAAGTGTTGCTTATGCTAAAAAAAATCAAGCTTTAGATGCTGGAGCTAAAATGATTCACATTGGTAAAAATACTAAAAGTAATATTATAAGTAAGTCTATTGCTGAAGATGGCGGAATTTCTAATTATAGAGGAACTACTAAAATATGTGAAAGTGCTACAAATAGTGTTGGTATTGTTAAATGTGATACTATATTGATTGATGATAACTCAAGAAGTGATACTTATCCTACTAATATTGTTTTAAATGATACTTCTTGTATTTCTCATGAAGCTAGTGTGTCAAAAGTTGATGAAGATAAAATGTTTTATTTAATGAGTAAAGGTCTTTCAGAAGATAGAGCTAAAGAATTAATAATTACAGGCTTTATTGCTGATTTTAAAAAAGAGCTTCCTATGGAATATGCTGTTGAATTAAATAGATTAATAAAGGAGTAATAAAATGTTTTAAATGGTAATTTTGGATAAAATTAAATTTAAAATAATGTTACGGATTTAGGTAAAAAAATTTTTTAGAAAGCAAAAAAATCTGATATATTTCTTGCAAATTATAAGAAAAAAGTGCTATAATCATGATAGTTAAATTGAAAGGAGGGATTTATATGACAAAAGTAGCGGTAAATGGTAACTTAGAAAAAGCAATGAAAACTTGGAAAATGAAAGTTGCAAAAAGTGGTGTCCCTTCTGAACTTAAGAAAAAGAAACATTATACAAAACCTGGAGTTCAAAAAAGGGAAGCTAAAAAAGAAATGATGCGTAATGCTCGTAAACATAAAAATAATTAAAAGGTGATAATATGTTTGAACAAATTAATAAAGATCTAGTTAGTAAAATGAAGGAGCAAGATAAATTCTCAATAAGTGTGCTTCGTATGCTTAAAAGTGCTCTACAATTAGAACTTATTAATAAAAAAGATGATTTAACTGACGATGAGGTTATAGCTGTTATAAAAAAACAAGTTAAAATGAGAATGGATTCTATAACTGAATTTGAAAAATTTAATAAGCATTCAGAGATTGAAAATTTAAATAAAGAAATAGCGTTATTAAAAGATTATTTACCGGAAGAAATGAGCGAGGATGAAGTTAACAAAAAGATAGATGAGGTATTTGCTAAAGTAAATCCGACAAGTATGAAAGACATGGGTTTAATAATGAAAGAATTACAAAGTATTTCATCTCGTACAGATATGAGCGTTGTATCTAAAAAAGTAAAAGAGAAAATTATGAATATTTAAAAAGTAAAATAAGTTAAAGTTATTTTACTTTTTTAAAATTGAGTACAAAAAGTAGTAATTAAGGTGGGTTTAAATGGAAAAATCAGAGTTAATCAAAATTAGAAATGAAATAGTGTTTGTTACAAGTAATAAAGGAAAAATTGCTACTGCTAAAAGTCTATTAACTGATATTAAATTAGAGACATATGAATGCAATTTAACTGAGCCTAGATGTGATGATGTTAGAGAAATAGCAAAATATAAAGTTAAAGAAGCTTATAACATTATAAAAAAGCCATGTATCGCTTTAGACGCAGGTTTTTTTATAGAAGAATTAAATGGTTTTCCTAGAGCTTTTGTAAATTTTGCTTTAGATACTTTAGGAGTAGAAGGAATATTGAAACAAATGCAAGGTATTTTAAATAGAAATTGTGCGTTTAAGGAATGCTTAGCATATTATGATGGCCAAAATATATTATGTTTCGATGGAACATGTGAAGGTAGTTTATCTACAACAATAAGAGGAAATAATACTGAAAAAAAATGGTCTGATTTATGTTATATATTTATGCCGCTTGGATATGATAAAACATTAGCTGAGATGAGTGATGAAGAAATAAATAATAGAATTAAATGTTCAAAAAATACTAGTGCTCTGGAAGAATTCGCGAATTATTATCATAGAACTAGAAAATTAGTAAAATAAATTTGGTAAAGTTAATATAATTTTAAATATTTAAAAAGTAAAATAGATTGAGTTATTTTACTTTTTTTAATCGTTTGTTCTTACATATGTAATAATTTCATCTAATCTACAATCTAAAATATAACATAATTTTGCTAAAACATCTTTATCAAATCTAGTTATGGAATTATTAATATATCTTTCG
>CAOKUH010000065.1 GCA_948472605.1 uncultured Mycoplasmatota bacterium | reverse complement strand
AGGTTTTTCCTAGTCAAAATAACTCTTTTATAAAAATTTCATGTCTTTGTCCTGTTTAATGAAAAAGAAACAAGAAATTAAAATCTAATTTCTTGTTTCAAACTTCATTTTAAATATCTTCTTTAATTATAGTAAAAATCATCATCTATGTCTTTGAAGAATTTGTTATCAACAACAATTAAAGCTGGAACTCCTAAAGCAAAAAATATAATAGTAGAAATAGCCAATTTTTCTAGTAATATCTTTGTTGCATTTTTTGATTGCCACTCATTATCAATAGTGTATAAAACATAATCAGTTGATACATTATTTTCATTACAAATTGCTGCTAATAAATTTTTAGCTGTTTTAGAAAATCCTATCTTTTTTCCTAATGGTAATTTTATTGACTTTCCTTTTTCAATTTCTTTTGCGATTCCTCTATTTATTTGTGCAAGTATTTTTGTCCCATCTTCCAGTTCTATTATATAATATGGTGTATAATCACTAGAATAATCAATAAATGATTGTTTAACTTCTGCTAACTTTTTACCAGATGATCCATTACTTTTTTTCTTATATGGACTTACCCATTTAGCTAAACTATAGACATCTGTTTTGATTATGCTTTTGGGAGTAACTGTAACATAATCTATTTCATTTAAAGTATCATCCCAATCTTCTTTAGTTTTTATAATAGTTATATCTTCTCCTGCTATTTGACCAGTAAAATCCTTGGATTTATTATTCTCTATATCTACATTACTAATAACATTTCTGTCATATTTATTCCACAAAATATTTTCTAAATCAAAAGAAAAATAAAAAACTACTGCTATTATAAGGGCTATAGCCAATATTGAATAATCTACAATTTTTTTCAAATAAAATACCTTCTTTACTAAATTTTGTTAATCATTAAATTTATTTATCTATTTTTTTCAAAGATAAAACTTCATCTTCGCATCTTTCTTCTAAACATCTATAAATTACATCTAGATAATCATATATATCTTCTCCTAAAAAATCATAAGAAGTGGAAATACTTACAATACTTTTAGTATTTTTTCGCTTTTTTAGATATTCTTTTAAAGTATGGTAAACTTTTTTAGGGAATGTAGTGTTTAATTGTTTATAATAATCTATTAAGTTCTTTATATAGTAATTTTCATCTCTATCTAAAAGTTCAATGCTAAAGAATTCTAAATTCCCTATTTTAGCATCTACTGGGGATAATCTATAAGCTGGTAAGATAAATTCTTCATTATTGCTGACATTAATAATTTTTTGATAATCAAATGTTGGTGTTTCTAATAAGTTAACATTTTGGTATTCATAAACTACCTCGTTGTCAAATTCATTTATAACAATATTATTTAAAAAACTACCATTATCTTTTATACAGATATTAAAACCAACCATAGAATTTGGTTTTGCCATTTCTAATATTTGACCATTTAGGCTTCTACTTACCACATAAGTATTATCTGCATAAGTAATTTTTAATTTAGAAATTTTATTATTGTTATCTTCAACAACTAAGTTTATATCTATGTCATTTTTATCAAATTCATTTTTTCCAAAAATAGTATTAATATTTTTTACTAAAAAATAATTAACTATTTTATACTTAGTACTTTCTTCATTTAAAAATTTAGCAAGATTTGTAAGAACATCTTCATCTAATCCTAACATTCTTAATTTTCTAAACATATTTTCATTATTTAGGAAACGAAACCCATTTTGTTCTAAATTTTTAAGTAATTTAAGTATTACATTATCTCCTAATTTTAAATCGTTTAAAAAAGATTTTACTTTTGAGTTTAACTCGTTATAAAAGCCTAATTGGCTTAAATAATCCATAATTATTTCTGATAAAATAATTTTATTGTTCATTGTCATTTCTCCTTTTAATTTTTATCATTGCTCATGATATTTTTCAGTTCGTATAATTTGTTTATAGCTTCAATTGGAGTCATATAGACTGGATCAATATCGTCCATAAATTTTTTAATTGGATCTTCTTTTTTAGGTTCTTCAAAAATCATTTCCAATTGCACTTTAGAATTATCACATTTTTCTTTATTGTTTTCATAATATGCGAGTATTTCATTGGCTCTTTTTGTAAGCTCTTCAGGCATTCCAGCAAGTTTGGCAACATGTATACCATAACTTTTATCTACAGCTCCATTTTTGATTTTATGTAAAAATGTAATAGTACCATTTTCTTCATGTGCTGCGACGTGAATATTTTTAATGCTTGGTATTTCTCTTTCTAATGTTGTAAGTTCATGATAATGGGTAGAAAATAATGTTTTACATTTAATATTTTTGTTAATATACTCAAGTATAGCTCTTGCCAAACTCATTCCATCATATGTGGCAGTACCACGGCCTAATTCATCAAATAAAATCAAACTATTTTCTGTAGCATTTACTATAGCGTTTCTTGCCTCATTCATCTCTACCATAAATGTTGATTCGCCACTTACTAAGTCATCACTAGCACCAATTCTTGTAAATATTTTATCAATTATTGGTAAGTTAGCACTTTTAGCTGGAACAAAAGAACCCATTTGGGCCATAATTACAATTATAGCTAGTTGTCTCATGAAAGTTGATTTTCCACTCATATTAGGACCAGTTATTAACAGAGTTGTTATGTTATCATTCATGTTACAATCATTAGCAACATAAGTATTATTGCTAACTTGTTTAATTACTGGATGAAATCCATCTTTTATATCTATAATATGGTTGGTATTAAGTTCTGGTCTTACTAAATTATATTCATCAGCAACAACTGATAGACTTGTTATAGCATCAAGTTCACTAATTATTTCAGCAGTATCTTTTAAAGCAATTAATTTTTTACTTACAATTTCTTTTATTTCATTAAATAAATTATATTCTATTTCAATTATTTTTTCCTCGGCATTTAATATTAAAGCTTCTTTTTCTTTTAATTCGGGGGAAATATATCTTTCACAATTAGTTAGAGTTTGTCTTCTTTCCCAGTTTAAATTTTCTTTTACTTCTTTAACTTGACCTTTACTAATTTCTATATAATAACCAAATACTTTGTTGTAACCAACTTTTAATGTTTTAATACCTGTTTCATTTTTTATTTTATTTTCAAATTCAGCAATAAAATTTTTACCGCCACTTCTAATTTCTTTAAGTTCATCTAATTCTTTATTATATCCTTCTTTAATTAAAAAACCTTCTTTTAAAGTAATAGGAGGATTTTCATAAATAGCTTTCTCTAATAAATCATAAATATCTTTATGAATATCTATTTGATAATCAAATTTTAGTTCACTTACTATTTCTTTAATATTAGGTAAGACTTTTAAACTATTCTTTAGTTGTAATAAATCACGAGCGTTTAAATTCCCACAGGCTATTTTGCCACATAAACGTTCAATATCATAAATTTCATATAAATTCTCTCTTAATTTATCTTTTAAAATAAATTCAGTGTTTAAAATAGTTATTTTATTATAACGTTCATTAATTTTGTTTATGTCTTTTAAAGGATGCATTAGATAATCTTTTAATTTGCGACTTCCCATACTTGTTTTTGTTTTGTCTAAAAGCCAAATAAGTGAATAAATTCTTTCTTTTAGTCTTAATGTTTCTACTAGTTCTAAATTTCTAATAGTATGAACATCCATTTCTAAATAATCTTCTTTATTAATAACATTAACACATTTAATATGATCAACACTTTTTAATTCTCGAACGATTAAATAATATAATAAATGTTTAATTCCTTCTTTGAAACGGATATCATCTACACTATTAATTAATTCTTCATTATTATTTTCAAGGTAACCATCAGAAATAGATACTTCAATACCATATGTTCCTTTAAGAAGGCCAATAAATTCGGTATCTAAATTATCTTTTAAAACTACTTCTTTTATTTTTAAATTTAATATTTCGTTCAATAATTTATCTTTTTTATGTTCAATATTCATAATATTTAAACTACCTGTTGAAATATCAGCATAGCATAAAACATAGATAAAGGAAAAGTCTAAGATACTAGCGATATAATTATTATCGTGTTCGCTTAGTAGTTCTGAATCAACAATAGTTCCTTTACTAATAACTTGTACAACACCACGTTTGACCATTCCTTTAGTATTTTTTGTGTCTTCTAATTGTTCACATATTGCTACTTTATAACCTTTATTTACTAGTTTTTCTATATATGGTTTAACAGAGTGAAATGGTACTCCACACATAGGTACTCTATTTTCTAATCCTGCATTTTTACTTGTTAAAGTTAGTTCTAGTTCTCTTGCAGCTATTTCGCCATCTTCAAAAAATAATTCATAAAAGTCTCCCAAACGAAAAAAAAGCAATTCATTAGGATATTCTTCTTTTATGTCGTAATACTGACGCATTCCTGGACTTAATTTTTCTTTATCTATATCACTACGTTTCATTTTTACTACCCACCTATAAATATTATAGCATCAATTTAAAAAACTAAGAAGAAAAATCGTAAAATATATATCAAAAATGATTAGTTTAACGATTAAAATTTCGTTATCCAAAACTTTAATATAATTATTCTAAAGAAGATACTTTATTTTAAGTGGTTACCTTGACTAGCAAACACTAAAATTGTACATCTCAAAAAGAATGTAACAAAAATAATAATAGAAGTCAAAAGTTTAATTTTTTTTTAATGATAAGAAAAGGCAAATTATCTTAAGAAATTTACCCAAAATTTTTTTATTTAAACTAAATTTAAAATAAATCGAACAAAATTAGCATAATTTTATTTTTTATACAGCTAATACTAGACGGAATGAAAGGCCATTGCCAGCAACACCAGTAAGGCGACAAAATGCAAATACTCCCGATGTAACTCCATAATCCCAAATCCCCCCACGAGCGAACCACGAGTTGGTTGAATAAAGATAGTTTCCATAATCATAGTACCAACTTGATTTAGGTCGTGTTGCATTGTCAAGGTCTTTGAAATTCTGAAATGGTCCAAATTCACTCGTTCCATCTCCTAATATTCGATATTTATAATCTGTATTATTTGATGAAGGCCCATATAAATCATAATATTTTTGATTTATACTTGTATCTGTTATTCCTGCATTTCCACTTGTTATTGAGCTTCTTACTCCCATGACGTATTCCCAAGACCCGCCACTCATATCATAGATTCCACTATAATTTCCGGTGGTACTTGAAGCTACACTACTTGGATTTAAATAGTTTATTGTGTATGTTCCATCTACTCCTGGAGTTGTTCCTTCATTTCTATTTCCAGCAATACTAGTACTATTTGTATTATATCCAAGAGTTGGTTCTTCTGTTCCAGTATAACCTGTTATATGGGCACTATTGTTATTAAATCTTACATTTGTTGCACTTCCATAGACACTATGCTGCAAATAAGCGACAGCACCCCATTCAGTATTTTTCATCATATGACTATCTAATTCTCTTTTGTAATTGTAACTTGCATTAAAGGCATTTCCTACTATTATATTTCTCCAACTATAGATATTTGGCTTTACTTGAATTTTACTACTATCACTTGAATTTACTTGAGCTTCTTCTGTACTTGTAGCTCCTTTGTAACCAGTTTCAAATTTACCTACCCATAATCCATTTGTTTCCATGGTTATGAAGGCTGGTGGGGTCATATAATCTCCTATTTTACAATTGCCTGTTGCGCCCGAAGTCATAGGTGTAGTACATTCACCATCATTATCATCACTAGTATTTTCTAAGCCAAACTTGATTGGGATTTCATGTACTTTACTTGTGTTTATCGTTGTTACTCCTGTATAATTTCCCAAGTCCCATAACTGATAACTATACTTTGGTATCCAGACAAAATAACTTTCGATATTAGATTCAGGTATTTCTTCTCCTTCAATTATAAGTAATTGATTCATCTTCTAAAATTACAGCATTAGCCCATTTCTTCTTTTCATAACTATACCATTCACTTTTTAAATTGGCTTTAATTACCTTTCCTGTATCATCTATCTCTACTGGGATTAAGTTATCTGCTAATACTGGCTCTGCTCCATTTAATATTTCTTCTACATATCTTCCTGTTAAAGTTGCATTTAATACTATTTTAGCTAAGAATGTTTTATTCATTGTCTCTTCTGTTGCTGGTACACTTTCATCCATCCACAATCTTATACTATGACTTTTACTTTCATTTCCTTTTAATACTCCATTTACTAACATTCTTCCTTCTACTGGTGTATAATCTCCTTTATCATATGTTGTATTTGTTTCTTCTAAAGTATTTAGTATTGATTTAGTTCCATTATCTATTGATATGGCTATATATTCACTATTTAATCTATTTTCTATTTCCATCATTTCTAAACTGATATTATAACTTACTTCACTATTACATGTATTTTCTATTTTAAATTTATATGGTTCTAAGTTAGAGGCTTCATTATCTGGTATTGGATAGGCATTTCTTAAATTAATTGCATCACTTTCATCAGTAAGCGTTAACTTTAAACAACCACTTGTTATGGTATTTATTCCTTCTTGAGCTACATTAACATTCCATAACGCAAATGATATTCCTATTAAGAAAGCTGTTATCGTTATTATACTTATTCCTAAATATATCTTCTTTTTATTTGTCATTACTATTCACCTATATTAATAATACCCAATGTGGTCAACTTAAGCAACTTAAAATGAACGTTTCATATAAGTTTTACGTTTTAGACTTCTATATGTAAAATTGCATAATTTAAATTCATTTATTTACTTCATTTTCTTTTTTACACAACAAAAAAGTCCATGCATTTCTACATGAACTTTTGACGACTTAAGGCTTCGAAAGTTTCTCAAGTACTAATCAATAATATTATATGCTTTTTAAATATTTTTATTCGTAGGAAATCCCATTAAATATAAAATAATATTATGATCAACTGATTTTATTTTACCTTTCAAATTTTCAATTTCATCTATTATAAGGTTTTCAAATTCTTTTCCTATATAACTTCCAAGTAATAATTTCATAGACTTCATAATCATATAAATATTAGTTGATTTATCTTTATTGTCATAGTTTTTATCAATAATTTTAAATGTAATTAAAAATTTACTATGAAAAGAAAATAACCTGTCATTATGAGCACATATATTTCTTATCATAGTCATATTTTTCATAATTTGTTTTAACAATTTATCAGATATTTTAAATTCTTTACTAATAGATTGTCTATCTACTTGTTTTAACGTTGTATATAATCTACTTAATTCACCTAATGTTAAAATTTTCACCAATACAAAAGGAGGAACAAAGCCATAAATATTTAAATAATGTGTTATTGCCTCATGTTTACCATTTTGTTTATCAATTTCTTCTTTTATTTTAGTAATTGATTCTTGTATAACTTCTTGTTTTACTGTATCATCAAAATTTTCTAACATTAAATAATCTTCTATTCCATATTTTGATGAAATAGTTTCTGACAATAGTGATTTAATAATTGTTTCTATTTCTAGAATGTATTTTAAAAATATTGCTCTTATATTCTTATCAAATTCATATAAAGCGTATATTTCATCAAAAGATACATTGTTTTTATAATCATTAGAAGAAGTTTTAAATATATCTTTATAACTATTTATTACTCCATAATAAGAATATTTTTTAAGTTTTTCTAAAGCATCCTCCTTACTAGTTACTATAACGCCTTTACTCATTATATAATCTAATAATTCATTTATATTTTTATATTGCTTCATTAAATCACAACCTTAAAATAAAACGACTCAGGGCTTCGAAAGTTTCCTGAGTACTAATCGGTATAAATCATACCATGATTATCAGTCTTCGTCAATACTTTTGCTGATTTTTTCTATGGTATTCATAATTTTAATAATATTCACTTATTTTAAATATTTATTTAATTATAGATACATTATCATCAGTCTCTTTGTTTTTTAATTCATTTAACATAATGTGTTTATTATTTATTTTTCCTTTAAAATAAAGCAAATCTGTCATTTTAATAAATCTTATCATAATGGACAAACAAGCCAAGTATGTCAACAAAATTATATAGCTAGAACTAGGCGGAACGAAATGCTTGCGCTAGTCCCACCAATGTTGTGGCTGAACGCAAAGGCACCAGACGCGACACCATTGTTATAAGCACCACCACGATAGAACCACGGATAAACTGAAACAACGAAGTCGGCGTGATCATAATACCAACTTGATTTATGTCTAGAAACATTATCTGGATCTCTAAAATCTTGGAATGGACCAAACTCTATTGTTCCATCTCCTAATATTCGATATTGATAGTCTGTTTCACTTGATGTTGCTCCATATATATCATAATATTTACTATCTATACTTGTATCTGTTATTCCTGCACTTCCACTGGTTATTGAGCTTCTTACTCCCATAACATATTCCCAAGCTCCACCTGACATATCATAGACTCCACTATAATTTCCTGTGGTATTAGCTATTACACTACTTGGGTTTAAATAATTAATTGTATACGTTCCATCACTACCCAAACTCGTACTTTCATTTCTATTTCCTACAATACTTGTTCCTCCATTATATCCAAGTGTTGGTTCCTCTGTTGCCGCATATCCTGTTATATACGTATTATTATTGTTTATTCTTACACTTTCACCTCTTCCATATACACTATGTTGTAAGTAGGCTACTGCTCCCCACTCTGTATTCTTCATCATATGACTATCTAATTCTTTTTTATAATTAAAACTTGCATTAAACGCATTTCCTATTGTTATATTTCTCCAACTATATACATTTGGTTTGATTTGGATTTTTGTTGAATCTGAACTATTTACTTGAGCAGCTGCTGTACTTGTGGCTCCTTTATATCCTGTTTCAAATTTACCTACCCATAATCCATTTGTTTCCATGGTTATAAAGGTTGGTGGGGTCATATAATCTCCTATTTTAC
>CAOKUH010000064.1 GCA_948472605.1 uncultured Mycoplasmatota bacterium | reverse complement strand
AATTGATTGTCTACTAAACCCTCTTAGTTGTCTACTTTAAGCTTACCACTACATAACTTTGCGAAAAAATTGTGAAAAGATATTAAAAGAAATAAAAGGGGGAGTTAATAATGACAATCTTAAATCCAGTTGAATACAAACTTGAAAATGTTAATGCTTCTTTAGATGATTATATAGATTATTTAAAAGCAATTTATTGGGAATTAGAAGATAATTTGTTGTTTGTAGAATCTTTAGAAAATTATTCTATAGATTCTGTAAATGAATTACAAGAACAAATGGAAAAAATAGTTAAGATTTGTTTAGTTATAGAAGATAATTATAATAGAGTAATAGTAGAATCTATTAAATCTTTAGAAATAGAAGATTTATTACCTTATTTTAATCAGTTTAATGCTGAAATAGAAACAGAAGAAAGAATGTTATATCATAAACAAGAAGAGTTAGCAAAACAAATGAATGCAATAGAAAATGTATGTAAAGAATTTTTAGATATTGTAGAAAAGCAAAATAATATATTTGATTTATCTGAAAATAATGTTGATACAGAAGATTTTTTTGAATTAAAAACTAAAGAAGATTTTTTTACGGATTTAATTTATTTTGAAACTTTTTTTGAATTACATATCGAAAAATTATTTGAAGAGGTTTTGGTAAATAAATGTCAAAAGTTAGATATTAATATAAGCGATGAAGAGATAGTCATTTTTGTTAAAAGGATAGTTCATTTAATAGGGGAGTATCGTAATGTTGTTAACAACACGTCTAATCAAGATAGGAACTTTGTAGAGAATTTATTATCTCATGGTAACGGGAGTATTTATGAAATTTTATTAGGACTACTTAAGCCTAAAGAAATAAATGAAGTTTTAAATGAAGTTTTTGTTCTATCAAAGATGGAATCAGTATTTTTTAATAATTTACCTGATACTTTACAAGAAATATTGTGTGAAGAAAATTTTAATGGTAAAACTTTTGACTTTTTAAATCAAATTTATCGAAAGATAAAATATGATGAAAATCCCCCTCAAATTGAAAAGGCCCAAAAAGATTTTTATGAATTGTTTGAACAATATGAAAATATAAGATTAGAAGCTCAAGAACTAACGGCTAAACATAATGATTTTAAACGTATTTTGAATAATAAAGAAGCCATGCAAACAGAATTAATTAAACGTGTTTCCTTAATTTCTAATACAGAAACTATTGATGAATTATTAGATAGGATATGTAATGCTATAAATGCTTCGGAAGTCACAAGTAATGAAGATATCAATATTAGTGATATAGAAAAAGAATTAACGTATTTGCAAACTAAACTTAGTAAAGCTTCTGAAGTTTTAAATAATAAAAAATCTCAAGAATATTTTAATCAAAAAGTTATGGAAGATAATAAAATAATTTTAACATCCAAAGGTCTTAATTCTGATGAGAATATTGTTAAACCATTTATATTTACTGAACAAAAACGTTTAAAACAAATCGAATTGATGATTAATACCCAAAGACAATTAAAATCTATTCATAAAAAAATTCATTATTTTAGGGGAGAATTCGCTACATTAATAAATCCTTATAATAACTATGATGTTGATGCTCTTATTGAGGAATATAATGACATTGTTTTAGAATGTTATCAAACTATGGATAAAAATAAGTATTTTCATATAAACTCTCCATCTATTTTTATGTTAGGAATAGATTACAAAGGAGAAGAACCATTACCAGAAAGCACAACTTTTCCTAATGATTTTTTAGAATTAACTTTATTAAAGAATGAACAATTACTCCCTGATTTAGATGGTAAATATTTTTCAGAAGAAACAAAAGAATATTTCTTTCCTAATGGTAATTGGGATGAAATGGCAGAAACAATTATAAATAATCAAGTTTATTTAATTCAAAAATTATTTGATTATACAACAGATAAATATGGTAATTTTAAATTTAGTTTAAGTGAAGCAGATTATCAAAAATTAATAATGAATCAAAATTATATTATTTCTATTTTTAAAAAAGAGTATGAAGTAAGAGCACAAGCCCAAGCTGCTTTAAAAACAATTATTTCTGAGAAAGACATTGAAAAATTAAAATCAACATTTGGTCTTACAGAGTTTACAAAAGAAAATATGGAAGAGTTTATTGATTTAACTAAAGCAAGGATTGGAAGTTTATTATATCAATTATATATAAATGAAGATAAGCTAAAAGAGCAAGGTATAGAGTTACCTGAAAATATATTTGATAATATAGATTTACAAGAATTTTCACCATTTAAAAATTTGGAAATTGATGCAATAAAAAGTGTAGAAGATGCAGAATTTTATATAAATATTTTATCAGATTTAAAAGCTTATAATGTCGATAGTGAGACTATAAGTGATTTTTATGAAGGTATGAAACGATAAAAGGATATATATTAAAAAAACTATCTAGAAATCTATAATATTAGTTTCTAAATAGTTTTTTTGTTATATTTCTCTCATTTTATTAGCATTTTTATAAGGATTTTTAGGATCTATTTTATCTACAAAAAGAATACCATTTAAGTGATCTATTTCATGTTGAAAAGCAATTGAAATATCTTCTCGTACTCTAATAGTAAAAGGGTTTCCATTCATATCAAATGCTTCAACTGTAATTCTTGCAAATCTTGGAACTATTCCTTCGACTTCACGATTAACGCTTAAACAACCTTCACCCTCACCAACATAAACCTGTTCTATACTTGTACTAATAATTTTAGGATTAATAATAATGTATTCTTCAAATTCATTTTCTTCTATTTCTTCTACAACAACAAATATTCTTTTTGGGATGCCAATTTGAACATAAGAAAGTCCCATTCCCGCTCTTAAATTATATTTTTCTCGTGTTTCATCTATTTGGCTCATTTTTAAATAATCTATCATTTTTCTTATATTTTCTTTATCTTCTTTAGTTAGAGGAAATGTAACATCTTTACTAATTGTATGTAATCTTTTATCTTTTTCATCCAATATATTTATGTCAGGCAATTTCATAATAATCCCTTTCTTTCGACACATATTGTATCAAGAAAACTAAAAAAAAGGAAGATTAAACTTCCTAGTTGTTATAATTATTATTGCTCCAGTTCCATCCAGCTCCTATAATTATGATAAGAAGTATGAATAGAACAATCCAAATAGCTCCACCTATACCGTAACCAGAAGTGTATCCAGCATAACCAGTATTTTGACAACAAGGAGCACCAGCGCCATAACCAGCGTTATAGTAGCCATTATTTCCATAATAATACATATATTATACCTCCTTTATGTATCTATTATAGTTTATTTATTTTGAAAAAATTTGCTACTTTAAAATACCTAATTTGTGTCTAGTATAATTAATTTTTTATAAAATATATTCTAATTTATGATATCATTATGGTAGGGTGAAAATATATGAAGAAACTTGCTAAAATAGATATACCATTATTTATCATGATGATTTTATATTCAATTTTAGGTTTAGTTATTATTTTAAGTGCTTCATCAGTATCTGCGGTGCTTAGGTATAAAGTATCTTCTTATTATTTTTTTGTACGTCAATTAATATTTGTATTAGTTTCGTTTATTGTAGGAATTTATATAATATTACAAATACATACCTCTTATTATAAAAAATTTACGCCATTATTAGTTATAGGAATTTTAGCTGCTTTAATTGGATTATTTTTTCACGGCATAATGACTAATAATGCCCAAAGTTGGTATGATTTAGGTTTTTTTAATTTACAACCAGCAGAATTTGCTAAATCAATTATTATAATTTTTATGGCTGTTTTTTATGGAAAAAGTATGAGGAAAAAAAATAAAAATATTTATTATAATTTAATTCCTTTAGTAGTTTCAGGAGTTATTTTTGTTTTAATAACTATGCAACCAGATTTAGGTGGTGCCCTAATAATAGGTGCTATTTCATTTTTAATATTTTTTAGTATTCCTTTTGATAAGAATAATCAATTAAGATTAATTAAAATATTTGGTGTAGGTATTGTTATATTAATAGCAGTACTTATATATGCTGGAAAAGATTTTTTAAATTCCAGACAACTTAGTCGTTTAGAGTTCCAAAATCCTTGTTCTAGGTATGCTGAGGATACAGGATATCAAGTTTGTAATGGTTTTATTGCCATTCACAATGGGGGTTTATTTGGAGTAGGACTTGGTAATTCCACGCAAAAATATTTGTATTTACCTGAGGCACACACGGATTTTATTTTTCCAATATTAATTGAAGAATTAGGAGCTATTGTAGGTATTTTAGTATTATTGGGTTATTTATTTATTTTATATAGAATTTTGAAAATAGGTAAGGAAGCTCGTGGTAATATTAGAAATATGATTTTATGTTATGGAACTTTTGCTTTAATTTTATTACATTTAATTGTTAATTTAATGGGTGTTTTAGCCCTTATTCCTTTAACTGGGGTTCCAATGCCATTTTTAAGTTATGGAGGAAGCTTTGCAATTAATTTAATTATGTTATTATTTGTTGTTGAGCGAGTTGCTTATGAGAATAACAAATTGAAAATGCAAAGAGAGATGGCAAAATTATAAAATATTAAGTATTGCCAAATGTATTTATGACATGTTACTATATGTATAGTTAAAAATAGTATAAAAAGAAATATTGCTAAATATTACACTATTTGTAAGAAGTCTTTAAAAGGAATAGAAGGTAGTGCGATGAAAAAGAAAGAAATATATTTAATTATTGGAGTTATAGTAGGAATTTCGTTAATAGGAACCAGTTTTGCGTTATGGAATATAAATATAGCTCAAGAAGGAATAAATAAGTTAGAAACAGATTGTTTTAAAATTGAATTTACAGATAAAAATGCTATAAGTTTAAGAAATGCTTATCCAATAGAAGATGAGTTAGGAATGATGCAAACTCCATATACATTTATAATGACTAATGTATGTAATGGAAGTGCTAAATATCAAATTAATTTGGAAACAATGACACCAAGTGGAACAAAGATGCCTGATAAGTATCTAAAAGTTAATTTAAGTGAAGGAAATATATCAAAAAAGACAACTAAGTTAGATAAAAGTATAAATAGTAGTTTAGATACAGAACCAACAATAGATGGAGCAATAGAAGCCTATAAGTTAGTTAGTGGAATAATGAATCCTGGAGAAACAAAAGAATTTAATTTAAGAATATGGATGGATAGTGAAGTAACTCAAAATGATCCAGGAAGTACAAATACGAGATTTTTAGGACGTATTAGTGTAACCTCAAGTTATTTTTTAGATAATAGAGGAACTATCAAAGCAACTAGTGTAGATAGTAGTGAAAATCCTAATGGAGAATTTTATGATTATAAAGAACAAATAACTAAAGTAGTATTTGAAGATAAAATATTACCAAAAGAAACAGAGTTATCATGGGATGTATCAGAAGAACAAAATGGAAGTGTCATGAGCTATTTAGTAAAAAATGAAGGAGAAGAAACTTATACATTATATATAAGTTCTAATGGAGGAATTAAAGCTAATTCTAATAGTAGTTATTTATTTGCAAATTTTAAAAATCTTAATACTATAGAAGGTTTAGTTAACTTAGATACTAGTAATACTACTAATATGAATAATTTATTTATGTATTGTGAAAATTTAACTAATTTAGATTTAAGTAATTTTGATACAGGAAATGTTATAAGTATGGTAGGTATGTTTAATGGCTGTAAAAAATTACAAAAATTAGATTTAAGCAATTTTAATACAAGCAAATTAACTAAAATTGCTGGAATGTTCAACTCTTGTTTAAATTTAGAATTTTTAGATTTAAGTAGTTTTAGTGCAGCGAAGTTAACAATGACTCATATGCTATTTTATGAATGTAAAGCCTTAAAAAGTATAAAAGGAATTGAAAATTTAGATACTTCCTTAGTTACAAATATGAATAATATGTTTTATGAATGTAATAGTTTAGTCAATTTGGATTTAAGTGGGTTTAATACTTCTAATGTAACTAATATGTATCGTATGTTTTATAATTGTAGTAGCCTAACAAGTTTAAATGTTAGTAGTTTTGATACAAGTAATGTTACTATTATGGATAGGATGTTCTTTAATTGTAGTAGTCTCCTTAACTTAGATATTAGCAGTTTTGATATAAGTAAAGTTGCAAATATGGATAATACGTTTTTCAATTGTGCTAGTTTACAAACATTAAAGTTAGGAAATTTTAATAAACAAAGTTTACAATATTTTTATGAAATATTTAGAAGTTTATCAGGAAATGTTTTGATATATGTAAAAAATGATAGTATTAAAGAATGGATATTAAGTTTACCTGTTGGAACTTATCGTCCAGCATCATGGACAGCAGATAATTTTATTGTTGAAAGTTGATTAAATTTTTTGCTTAAGAAGAAATTAAAGTGCCAATATTCTTGGGGCTTTTTTTCTTGATAACCTTAAAATAGGTGATTTAGTGGAAAATAAAAGGGTATAGGAGCTTAATTAATTTAGATATAAGTAATTTTGATCCAAATAATGTAACTGATATGTCAATTATGTTTTCTAATATGTCTTCAAACGTCCATATTTATGTTAAAGATATAATGACTCAAAATTGGATATTAACTGCTGCTAATGGTCATAATAAATTATGGACAACAGAGAACGTTATAGTTAAAAATAATTAATTGCATTATGTAAATTTAATGTAAATAATTTTATAAAAAAGTTGCTTAAAGCAATTTTTTTTGTTAGATTAGGCATTAATCAAGAAATTTTTTCTTGATTAAGCAATGACATCAAAAATATATGTTATTTGTTTATAAAGTAACTTGAGGGTGTAAATTTTCTTCTTACACCACGCTTGTTTAACAAGTTGGAGTAGGCAATTATTGCTGAAAGTATGCATGTAGGGACTGGGAGACCTATCAAATTACAAAACGTAAAGCCTATATTTCTTGGTTGGTATAGGCTTTATTCTTTCGAAAGAAGTGTAGCCATGGGAAAAAAAGATAATGAAGTTATAGTTGGAAAAATAACTAAATCATTTTGTAAAAAATATCGAATTAAATACAAGGATTTTAAAATAATTCAACCATTAGATTTAGTTTATCATACCCAAAAACATCTTAAAGAATTTAGAAATATTGAAAATTATACAAACATATTAAAAAATGTACCGAAGGTAATAAATAGTCCATATTTTGTTTATTATGATGCAATTAAAAATTCTATTTACTTTTATAAAAAAATGTTCCAATATGTTTGTGTAGTTGTAAATATTCTTGATAGTTATGCTTATGTATCAACAATATATCCCGTTAGTAAAAAAAATATAGATAAGTTAATTAATTATCAAAATGAAAAATTAATATTTTTATAAAGAAATAAGAGAGTGATTATTATGGTGGTTTTATTTGCAGATTCAAGTTATGATAAATATACATTTTACAAAATGAAGTTAAATTTAGAGCAAGCTAGATTATTTCGTTTAAAACAAGCAAGAAATATTACATTTAATCGTTTAGTTTTTAGAAAAGGTTATGATACACTTAATATGGAATGGCCAATCCAAAAGTGTAGATATGAAAAGAAAATTTATGAATATGAAAAATTTTTAATTAGAAATGAAAAGGCATTCTATGGAGAAAGAGTAAAATCGGATAGTACATTTTATGAATTATATTCTTATGATGAAAATGATACTTTTCCTGATTTTCAAAAAAAAGAATTTATTGATAATTTTGTAGAAAATGGACTTGGTAGTTATAGTTTTTTACCAAGTAATGATGTGAATAATAAACAAGCTTATATATTTTTAAATTATTTAGGTAAAAATGGTTTAAATTATTATAGTGACAATGTTGTATTACTATCTCATGAAATTACAGCAATGTATTTATTAGAAAAAGGATATTTGAAAGAAGCTGTAGAGTATATTGATTTAATTGATGAAAAAGAAAGAGTTTGTTTAGTAAATAGTTTTGATTTTGAGGTTAGAGAAAAACTAGATGATATTGAATGTAATGAATTAATTGAAAAAGGATTTTTAGTTTATAATCCTTTAAAAAGAACTTTGTCACTTGCAGATGTAAAAAAAAGCAAATTTTAAAATATATCAAAATAAATTTGCTTTTTTTATGTTCAAAAAGATAGTTTTGTCAAAAATGACTTTATTTTATAATGCATATTATAACTTTCAAGCTTATTTTACTACTAATTTACTACTTTTAAAATAGAAATTATATGAATAATTTTAGTATTCTTTTAGAAATGATTTTCTTATTAAAAGGCTCATTATATCAAATACATCAATTTATAAAGTGCAACTTTTATATTATTTTATTTTTATTTTATTGTCTAATCCGATTAAATGACGATTATCTTTAAAAAACTTTTTTATATCATATGATAAACATAATTTACAAAATTCTTCTCTAGTTATATTTGAGCAAAAATTTATTAAGTATAATGAAGTAATATTTGCAATAGGATAAGACAAACAAAAATTTACTAAATTATCATGTCCTATATTCATAATTCTTTTTATATTTTTAGAATCTTCTTCTTTTAATTCTAATTTTCCAGTTTTTAAATATTCATTTTCATAATATAATGCTAATTTTATAATTTGCAACAAATTTTTTTCTGTATACAAACGATTATTTTTTCTAATCTCAAATAGATATTCATACTTTTGACCTAACTTTTTTCTAGTTCTCTTTCAATATAAAAAGCAAATGTTTCTCCCAAAAACCAATATTTATCAGGTACTATATGAGGATTTAACACACGATCAATATAATGCGCAAATTCATGAACTAGTATAATAACATCACAATCATTTCCCGTTAACTTTATATAAGATTTGCAATTGCTAGTATTAACAAAAGAATTAAATTCATCAGATATAATAATATCTTGGCTATTTAATCCCTGATTAATAATATTATAATATTCTATAATAAAAAAGGAAATATCAAATTTAGGGTGTATATATATTAGTAGAAAGAGAGGTTTACATTATGAATGAAAACAACAATGATACTAAATTCTATACTGCTAAATTTGATAAAACTTTTAAAGAAATCTTTCTAAAAGAATCTAATAAAGATCTTCTTATTAAATTATTAGAAAATGTTTTAC
>CAOKUH010000063.1 GCA_948472605.1 uncultured Mycoplasmatota bacterium | reverse complement strand
CAACTGCTTCCATTATTTCACAGACCATCTTTTCACGTTCATCACCAGTCAAAGTTTTATGACGCCCTAAAAGCTGAGTACGACCTATACTTTCCAAAACACTTCTAATTTCTGGTTGAAATATGATAATTATAGCAAGAGGTCCCCATTCAAAAATATACTTTAATATTATTCCTACTGTATAAAGATTAAAGATTCTACTAAATATTTCAATAATAAATATTAAAATAACACCCTTAACAATTAAAATCATTTTTACATTATTTTTAATATTTCTTAAAATATAATAAAATAATAACCATACAACACATATATCTAAAACTTTTGTGGTTAATGACCATAAAGCTTGCATTGACATTCTAATCAACTCCTGTATGTTTTTAATTATAGCAAACTTTTATTTAGAATTCCATACCTTGGCAAAATAAAAAATATAAGTTGGCAATAAATTTAATTTTTTTGTAAAGTAAAATAAAAAAGAGTTTATTATCTTTAAAAATTTTCTAAAGATAGTAAAGCACTTTTTACTTATAGTCTTTTCTTTTTAATATAGTCCTTATCAAAA
The DNA here is from genome assembly GCA_948472605.1 of uncultured Mycoplasmatota bacterium. Taxonomy (GTDB): domain Bacteria; phylum Bacillota_I; class Bacilli_A; order RF39; family UBA660; genus MGBC108787. Next base: position 8,626 of record CAOKUH010000063.1, on the reverse strand, counting down.
AGATTAATATTACAATACTAAATAGTAGAACTCCTCCTACAACAATTAATTCCTTATTAATAACATCTTCATTTGTATCGTTAACTTTAATATCATTATTATCTTGACTTGGTTCTTTATTTGGTTTTTGATTATTTTCTTCATTATTTGAACCATTATTTGTATTTGAATTATTTTCATCAGTATTTAAAACATCATTCGGATTATTATTTTCATTATTATTACCAGGAATAGTCGTATTGTTATTTTGATTATTATTATTATTATTTTGATTATTTGATGAGTTATTATTATTTACATCGGTATTATTATTAGAACTATTGTTATTATTGTTATTTTGTTTAGTTATCCAATCAACTTTTGCTAAAACAGTTCCAATATTTCCCGCCTCATCTTGAAATTTAAATTCAAATGTACCATTTTCTGTAAATGTATGCATGATACTGCCATTTTCAGATAAAATAGTAACTTTTTCACTAACATTTGTAAGAGTTGCAATAACTTTATCACTACTTGTCATAGTGCTATAAATAACTTGGGCAGTAGGTGCTATTTTATCAATATTATTAACCGATGCCGTAGCTGTTCCATTATGACCTAAATCATCACGATATTGGAAAGTAAATTCTCCATTTTCCGTAAATGTATAAGTATTTAAGCCTTGATTATTTGTAATCATTGCATGCCCATCAAATGAAATTGTTGCTACAACTTCTTTATTAGTAGGTTTTGTTGTGCTATAAGATATTTTTGGAGTTACAGTATTAAGATCTTCATATATCCAATCAACTTTTGCTACTGCGGTCCCTATATTACCTGCTTTATCTTTAAACTCAAATGTAAATTCTCCATTTTTAGTAAATGTATAACTAAATGGATCAAAATTTTCACTCTCATCTCCAGAATAATTAATAACCTCTATTTCTTCACTAGGATTTACCAACATAGCAATTACATCTTCACTAGTTTTGTCAGTAGTACTATATTCTATCGATGCCGTTGGAGCTATCTTATCTATCCAAGTAACTCTAGCAACTGAACTTCCTTCTTTATTAGTTACTGAATCATAATAAGTAAAAGTAAATTCTCCGTTTTCTGTAAACGTATGAGTATCTCCTCCAGGACTTGTAATTACAATATTAGGACTACTCAAATTAACTAATCTTGCCACTACATCTTGATTAGTTGGAGAAGTAGTACTATATCCAATTCCTGCAGCAGGACGAGTATCATTAGAAACATCTTCAAATAAATTTATCATAGCTAATGATGCAAACATACTATAAGTTTTCATCTCTATTTTTACATATTCGCCATAAATGCCTTCACTAAAATCAATAACTCTTAAATTTTTATCTTGTGGACAATCTTCTATTACTCCTGCTTCTGTCCAATTTACTCCATCTTCACTCACATATATTTTAGCACTTTTTATAAAATCTGGGTCATTTGGTCTTTTTGGGTCCACCACTTGTTGAAATTCCAACGCTGAAATATATCTAGGTTTATCTAATTTTATAGTTATAAATGGATCAACATCATTATCTCTAACGTCATCTGCATAATCTGTATGCCAGAAAGTATTTAAATTTCCATCAATTGCATTTGGCGCATAATATGGTCTTTTTGAATCTGTTGATTGAGTTGAGAATTCGTGAATAGTTAGATTAGAAACTGTTATATATTTTCTTTTATCAGTTTGATTATCTTCCGTAAAATTAAAAACTCCTGATTCACTAGCTAAATGTGTACCACTAGGCTTAACTCTAACATAAATAGTTTTATCTCCTGTTAAATTTGGAGAAGCATCTTTATATGACGTCCAATCATCACTTTCATTATAACGCCACTCCATATCAAGCGTTGCTCCAACAACCCGATTCTCTAAATCATTTCCATAAAGATTAGTTGGTAAAGTTGCATCTAAAATATCTATTTTATATAAATTAGCTTCATCATAGTTTACACCTACTATATGAACATAAATATCATTTTCTGCTGTAATACTAGCTACTTCTTCATCTGTTAATAATAGTTTATGCTCTTCCTCAGCTGTAAATGATACTTCATGCCAAGTATTTTTACCATCTAAACTATAATCAAAACGTACTCCAGAACCATCAAATTTATTAGATAAAACTAATTTTTTAGCATCATTACCATCAAAAGAGAATGTTGCTATTGTTTTATCTATTTTTCCTAATAAATAATTAGCTTCTAATCTAGTTAAAGATGGCTGATAAACAGTATAACTATCTTGTGTATTATTAGGTACTACTCTACCTTCATTTAAAATTCTTGTTTGTAAAAGAACAAACTTATAAATATTTTCAACACTACCTAATTTTGATTGTATTAAATTTGTTAAATGGTACATAGGAAGCGGAAAGTATTTTAAACTTTCGGCTAATTCCTCTGCTAACGCATAATAATCATCACCAGTTTTATTTGTATTGGCATTATAAGTTGTAATTAAACCATACCAAGCATCAATATTTAAAGGTTGAATTTCTAACGCTTTTCTATACATTTCTTCTTTTTTAATTAAGTTATCATTATAAACTTCTGCTAACATAACATACTTTTGACTTTGCTCAAATGTATCATAATCATTTAAAACTTCTTGAGCTAAAGCCATATATACTACTGAATATCCTCTAGAATAAGAATCATTACCCCATCCTATTAACATTCTTTCGCCCTTTTCAGATAATGTCCATCCGGAAACATCATTATCTAAATTCCAATAGCCATTTCCTTGCTCATCTTGAGAATAATATATAATTGCTGCATGGCCTGGTTGCCCAATTACCGCAGCAGGTATACCATGAACTGCTCTTATATTACTTCCTGTTTTTGAAATACCTCCACAAACAGCTCCTGTTCCATATTCATTTCTAAAATTCATCCATAATTTATATAAGCCTTGACGATAAGTTACTCCATATTTTGTAAAAATTCCATTAAATTTTTCATCCCAATAATCTTTTTTTTCTGGATCATGAAATATTTGATTGCCATAATTTGGCCATACATATGCCATATAAGGGTGAGGAGTTAAATATTTCCAAGCCTCTTTAGGATATTTATCAACATAAGATTGCGTATATTCATTTAGCCATAAAATTTCTTCATCATCAATTATATTATTCATCACAAAACGCATTTCTTCAATTGTATAATTCTCAAACCATTTTGTAATATCAATAGTATCTGTTACAACAAATTTTCCTTCTTTATGTAACATTTTATATATCTCATAACGAGTTACAGCATCTGATTGATTTTCTGGGGCATTCGGCTGCATCCATAAAGATACTCGAGCTGAATGAGTAAGCGATAAAGCAATAACCATTCTTTTATATAAATCACCCAATCTTGTACCATATTGAGTAACTTCATCAATATCAAAATCACTTTTATGGGCAACTAAAAGATTTTTTAAAACATTTAAAGAATTATAATAACTTCCTGTTGGTTCTCCTCCTAAAGTATAAAGACGTAAGTTTTCTAAATTATTAAATAACCACATAAATGTTTCTTTATTTTCTGAACTTTCTGATATAAATCTATTTAAAGCATATTGTCCCATATTTTTTACTAAATTTCTTTGAAGTAAAGTAAGCTCATAATCAGGATTAGTTAAATCTTGATCTCCATAATTTTTCAAAATATTATCATATTCCTCTAAACTCTTAATATCTTGATTTTCCTCTTCAATATTTGTAAGCTTAGCATCTGCATAAACGGCATGATCATTACCATTAGCTCCATTATCATTAGCATATAATTTTAAAAATTTAGCATTTTCTATATTTACTTTAACAAAATATGCATTCGTTCCCGCTTTCATTACTTGTGGATTTTCATCCGTTTGTAAATCCCATGTCGTTCCGTCATTTGAGGTATATACATAAAATTTAACCCCATTACTAGAACTTGCAGCAGTTGCATTCAAACCAACATATGCCGTAAAATACTTATAACTATAAGCACGTAAATCATAAACTAATGTTGATGAAGCATGTGCCCACATACCTTTATCAAAAGTATAATATGCTCCCTCTACTTTAACAGATATTTTGCTACCACTACTAGTAACATCTTTTAAAATTTGTCCCCAAGCAACATGTGATTCTCTTTCAATATAATCAATATCTGATAAATAAACAAATTCTTCATTATTAACAACATTAGTATTAACCGCATAAGAATTTAAATCAGTATTATTAGTTAAAATACTAACAAATACACGCGGGAAAAACAAAAACATTAAAATTGTTAAAATACAAATTAAAAGTATTAATACCTTTTGTTTTTTACTTAAATAAATATTTGCCATATAAAAATCCCCACTCTTTAATTTTTTAATCTAAATTAACATTATGATAAATATTAGTAACATCTTCTATCTCTAAAAGTATATGCATTAACTTTTGAAATTCTTCCATTTCTTCTCCAACTAAATTTGTTTTATCTTTAGGATAATATCCAGTTTCATCAATTAAATAATCAATGTCTGTAATTATTTTCTCCAACGCATCTTTTAATTTATGTTGAATATTTGGATTAACTGAAATAGTTATAATTCCATCTTCATTAAGAAAATCTTTAATATCTAATTCTTGTTCTAAAAGAGTATTAAATACTTCATCTTCGTTATCATATTTAAAACTTACTAAAGATAAATAATCATAATTGTAAGAAACAGAATTAGTTACTCCTAAACTTTTGTGAATCTTATTAAATGCTGCTCTTACTTCCCCTACAGTTCTATTAACATTATCTGTCATTGTTTTTATAATCAAAGTAGATGATCCTGGTCCAAAACCTTCATAAAGAATCATTTGATAATCTTCTCCACTACTACCTTTAGCTTTTTCAATTGCTCTATTTATAATATCATTAGGTACTTGTTCTTTTTTAGCTTTCTCAACTAACCTTCTTAAATTCAAATTACCATCAACATCTGTTCCACCATTCTTAGCAGTTTGATAAATTTCTTTAGCAAAGCTTGAATAAACTTTAGCTTTTTGTGCTCCAGTTTTAGCTTTACTAGCAGCTATATTTGGAAATCTTCCCATATTAATCCCTCGCTTTTCTTTATGATAACATAGTTTTATTTTTATTTAAAGTCGTATATTTTAACTATTTTATTGTTCAAAAATCTTTCCTAATATATTTATATTAAATTAAGATTATTTTTAGACAAGTTTATAAAAATCTTAATTGATTTATAAAACGATATACAAAATGCTTCTTTTTAATTTTTTTCAGCTTTTTTAACATCTTAAATGGTTTATAAATTTTATAATAATCAATTTCTTCTCTTACCATAATATATTCCATAGCTTTTATAACAGCTTCCTTATTAGTTTTGACATTAAAAAAACCTTTTATACGTCGCATTTGTTTTAGATTCACTTTTCTTGTAAGTAAATTATAAAAGAAATGATGATAATTTTTAAAACAATAATAATATCCATCAAGTCTATCAATAACCCTTAAAGTATCATAGTAGCCCATTTTAATATTTTCTCTAATACTTTCATTATTATATATTATTGTACCTCCTAAACTTCTTTTAGGTGATATTCTAATAATCTCTACATCTTTTTTAGGTTTACGAACTATATTAATTAATGGATTTAACTCTACTACATAAATCTTTTTATAGCCTTTTTGAATTAACATATTTATTGGAATATTATCGTAAAATCCGCCATCAATATAGTAATTATCATCAACTTTTTTCTTCATTTTGAAAAAAGGTAAATAACAACTAGCCAAAATATAATCTTTTATCTTTTCAGTATTCATTTCATTTTTAAATATATATAATGGTTTTAAATCTTTAACACGTATTGTACATAATCCAAAGTCCATTTTACTATTTATAAAAGCATCATCATCTAAATAATGGTTTAATATTTCCTCTAGTCCTTCAATCCTTACTCCACGTGATTTAATAACATTAACTAAAGTTTTAAATCCCAATTTAATATAATCAAAATCAAATTCATGATTTATTTTTTTATTTACATATTCCTGATCAAAACCAAGTACATCCCCAATTTGAACATTCTTCCAAAACTCCATTAATTCTTTTTCTTTACCACTAACTATTAAAGCTCCATTAAATGCTCCAATTGAAGTACCACATATTCCATCAAATTTAAAATGTCTTTTTAAAAAAGCATAATAAGCCCCAATTTGATACGAGCCTCTAGCTCCTCCACCCTGTAATACAAGACCAACCATATTTACCACATCCTTTTATATTAGAAATAAAATTAAAACTAAGATTAAACCAAGAAATAAACCTATTTTTAACTCTTTTTTGTTAATATTAGTTTTTATTTCTGGTAATAGTTCAAAAATAGTTATATATATTATCATTCCTAAAGTTAAGGATAAAAGCATTAATTCAATAGTAGCATTAAAATGTTTATCTAAAATAAATAATATAAAAGCCCCTATAAAGCTAGAAATTACTAGTAACATTAAAACTATTTTTTTAGAAAAGCTATTATCATTTTTACTATTTAATCCTATCGCCACTTCTATTCCTAAAGGTAAATTATGAAAACCAACACTAATAGCCATTATAAAACCTATTTTTAAATCTGTTAAACCTGTTATATAAATTGATATACCTTCTAAAATATTATGAATAATTAATGAAACTGCAGTTATTAAACCAATATGAAATAAATGATTATTATGACTATTTATATCATCTTCTTTTTCTTGATGATCATGATGATGTTCAGGAACAAATAAGTCTAAAATTTTTAAACTTGCAATTCCTATCAAAGTAAATACTATGGCTAAAATAATCGTATAGTTTTGATTAACTTCTTCAAATAATTCATAAATTTCAGGTATAAAATCTATAAAAATTAACGAAAACATAATTGCAAAAGTTAAACCAGTCGTAATTAATACTAATTTTGTCTTATTCTTAAATATTTTTTGAATAACTATTCCTATTATAAAAAATATACTTACATATATTGTTAATAACAATGCTTCTAATTTCATCTTCAAACCTCTTTCATATTTGCTATTATATCACTATTTTAAAAAAAAGCACTTAAGTAGTGCTATTATGAATTAAGTGAAGATACTGGAATAGCTTCAAGATATAATCTTCCATTAAAACTACCTTCAGTTAAAGCGATTTGATTAACATTTTCATCATTTAATAAATACATTCTAAATACTAAAGTTTCTGTCGTATTCTTCTTAATAGGAATTGGATTTTTAGTAATTTTTATATCACTTACTCTAGTCATCACATTATTTTTTTCTCCATCATTTGGTGTATCTTCACGATTAGCTGTTGAAAAATCTCCTTGTTCAATTATTTCAGTTCCTTTTAATAATTCCCATTTTAAATATGATGAATATAAATTTTTAGATAAATTTATATCTTTTAAATATAAATCAAAAGTTCCATCAACATTTGACTCACTAGTACTAGTAATTGTAAATGTTAATTTTTCTGCATGAGTAGATCTTTGATTTTCATTAATAAATAAAATATTTTTATTATTTATAGCACTAACATTTTCTAAGCTGCTAGTTATTTTAAATACTCCTGAAGTTATCTGTGTTTTACTTGGTTCCCCAATAAATGCTGTTGTAAAATAAGCATAAGTCCCACTAAAACCTAATATTATTATCGAAAAAACAAAAATCATTATTTTTAGCATATGTTTTTTGTTATTTTTTTTATCCATAGTTATCACCTATTTTTATTATATATTTATTATACTAAAACAAAGTAATTTATACAATCATTTTAAATTAATCAGTAACTAAATTTACAACATATACTTTATTTTCATCTTTAACTAATGTTAAATCCACTTTTTTATCATACCCTAAATCTTTTTGATAGTAAATTGTTGCACTTACTTTATATCCTTCTAAATTAACTTCACCTTTTTTATATTTTGTATTATTTATATCTGTTACTTCAACATCTTTTACCACAGGAAGTTCTTGTTTTCGCGTATTAAATGAATTATCTTCTACTAGCTTATAAATAGTATCCATTACTTTTTTTTGAAATTTTTCTTTTTCTTCTGGATATATAAATTCTAAAGATCCAATATCATATTTACTTATTTTGTTTTCTATAGTATATAAATCAATTAGAAAAAGTTTTGCAATTAATGAAGCATATTCTTGATAATCTATTTCTTCTTTTTCAAGTAAATCTTTTAATTTTAAAAAGTTATCCTTATAAATCTCATTATCACGATCTTCTAAATGATATTCATAATTAGTTATTTTATCTAAAACTTCTATAGTCTTAACTTCAGGCACTTCCTCTTTTTTATGAAATAATTTATATGCAACTAAACCACCAATTATTAAGATTACTACAATTAATATACTTATTATTATTTTCTTTTTCATAATAAAGACCTCTTTTCTTTTTTTCTATCTCTTTATTTTTTATTTATTATATCATTAAATATAATTTTTTTAAATTAGTGATTGCATTTTTTTTCATCTTTTGTTATTATTTAGACACGCAGGTGTAGTACAATGGTTAGTATGCGACCTTGCCAAGTTAGTAACGTAAGGTTGAAATTAAAACCGTTAAACCTTG
>CAOKUH010000062.1 GCA_948472605.1 uncultured Mycoplasmatota bacterium | reverse complement strand
GTCATTCCTTTTAACATTCTTTAGTTTACGTCAATTTTTTATGCGATTGCCTTATATATTGTTCATAAGTTATAGAATGGTTTTAGAATATCCCAACCAGAGGAGTGCAAGTTTAGTGCTGGCTAGGACATAATAATCAATTTATCCTCTTAATCTTTTTTTATTTTCTTAGCTATTATAACACACTAAATATTTTATAACATTTTTACCTTTTTTTAATAAGATTAATATAAATATGTAAATTACGATAGTATTTTAGAATTCAAAAATATTCTCCATTTTTTACAAATAGCAGACAAAAAGCGATATATTCTTTTTGTATAATCACTTTATCAACAATATGAACTAATCCAAAAATTGAATTAGTTATTTATCTAATACACGAAAAAGTTCAAGCAGATTTCACTATGGAGCAGATTATAATAGGGTTTTAAGCCTAAAATCTTAAAAAATATCCCTCGCTCGTTAAAAAGATTATATTTCTATTTTTATAATTAAATCAATATTTATTAGGAAATTTATTAGGAAATTTATTAGGAAATTATATAAAAGTATAGTATAATTAAGTTAGCAATCATTGGAGGTTATATATGTTAGATGTTATAGAAGATACAAGAAATGAATTTAAAATTAAATTGACTGATAATTTGGAGGAAGAAATAATAGGATTTTTAAATAGTAAAGATGGTGGAAATATATATCTTGGAGTTAATGATAAAGGGTATGTTGTTGGATTAAATAATAATCTTGATTTACTTCAACGAAAGATAAAAGATAAAATTATTTCTAATATTGAGCCATCTGCTTTAGGATTATTTGATATAGAAGTTTTAGAAGAAAATGATAAAAGATATTTAAAAATTATAGTGGCTAGAGGTTTAGAAAAACCTTATCACATTAAGGGTATGGGGATGACACCAGATAGCTGTTTTATTAGAGTTGGAAGTTCCAATGAAAAAATGAGTGAAAATTTGATTAATCAGTTATTTAGAGAAAGGACAAAAGATTCGCTAAAAAATATTATTTCTCCAAAGCAAGATTTAACATTTCTAGATTTAAAGCTAGCTTATAGAGAAAAAGGTTTTGATATTGGAGATAATTTTGAAAGGCAATTAAATTTTTATACAAATGATGGGAAGTTTAACTATATAGCTTATCTTCTTTCTGATGATAATAATGTTTCTATTAAAGTGGCTAAATATACAGGTGATGATGTCGATGAGCTTGAAGAATATTATGAATATGGTTTTTGTTCTCTTATAAAAGCAACTAATAGAGTTTTAGAAAAATTTAAATCAGAAAATAAGGTGTTTGCAAAAATAACTTATCCTTTAAGAAAAGAAAAACAAATGTATGATTATAATGCAGTAAGGGAAGTTATTGTAAATGCTATTGTACATAATGACTGGTCAAATGAATATCCTCCAAAATTTGAACTATTTAGTAATAAATTAGAGGTATCATCTTTTGGTGGAAATCAAAATGAATTTACTGAAGAAGAGTTTTTACTTGGCTATTCTGCTCCAAAAAATCCTGAACTAATGAGAGTATTTAAAGATTTAGACATTGTTGAACATTTGGGAACAGGCATACGCAAAATATTAAAAAAATACGATAAAAGTATCTATCATTTTTATCCACATTTTATAAGAGTTAGTATAAATTATATACAAAATGAATTTGAATATGATAATAAGAAATCACAAATTTTTTATACTGGATTAGGTTTAACTAAAGTTCAAGAGGGAATCATTGGGTTAATACAAGATAAGCCAACTATTACGCAAAGTGAAATGGCAAATTTATTAGGTGTAACCCCTAGAATGATAAGATATCATTTAAAAGAATTAGTAGATAAAAATTATATTACAAGAATTGGAGCAAATAAAAAGGGTGAATGGAAAGTAGAAATAGGTAATAAAAATTAATGTATTTTAAAATATTGCAACATCATGTTGCAAAAATAAATATAATAAATAAGTTTAGATTTGTAAGGATTTGCAAAATATGGAGGTAAATATGGTAGATATTGATATTGTTAAAGAGAATGTAAATACACTTTCAAAAAGATTAGAGTGTTTGAAGTTGTCATTAAATCACCTATATCCTTATTTTAGTGAAGAAGGCAAAAATATTCCGTTAAGTTGTACTTAACGATGCAAAAGAAATGTGCTATACTTTTCTTAAGACTAAAAAATAAGAATATGGCGGTATTCTTATTGTCGGTCGATTCGCCTATTTTCAACAATAGATCTATCAATTAAAAGTTCGTGTGGCTCAATTCCAAGAACTATCGCTAAATGATTAATATAATCACTAGATATGTTTCTTTTTGCATTTTCCATAGTTGAAACATATTGTGTACTTGAATCTAATTTGTCAGCAAATTGTATTCCTAAAGAACTTGAAAAGATAATTGTGGATTTGATAACTGATACATTAGGTATGACAGTAGATAAAACTGAAATAGAAGGTTATCAAATAATTGATAAAAATTATATATGGAGATAAAAGTATAAAAAGAAAAGGATAAAAAGGCAGTGCTGATTTTTGGACATTGTCTTTTCATTACTTTTTATTTTTGAATTTCATCAAATATTTGTTTGATGCTTGAAATTTGGGTATTTAAGAAATTCATAAAGTCATAATCATAGAGTCTATTCAGTTCATTGGATAATTTTGTTCAATTAGTAGAAAGTAGTTAGGGAATTTGCAATAATTTTATGTGGTTCTTTAACACTTAAATTAAGTTTTATTATGTCATCAATAAACTTAATATCAAGATTCCCAAAACTTACTTTCATTTTTAGTTTGTTTTTAATTTCACAAGGAAATTTTAATTGTTCTATGGTCGTTTTCATAAATACATATTACTCCTTTACATAATGAAAAAAAACATAATATCAAATACTATGAACTTGTTTATAAAATATAAAAACTCGCTTTACTATTTCTAGTGTGCGAGTTTAAACCTTAATGGAGCCTTAACGATACACGTATGCGAAAAATTATACTCCCAAGATTGATTAAATCAACTGATAAATAGATTATAGCAGATATTATAATTATTTCAAGTGGGAGTATGGAAAATTTTAGCCTTATATAGTATAATTTTATTAGAAATTATCTTGATTTGGAGGGTTATTATGGATTTAAAGTCAACAATAGTAAACAAAATACTTAATATGAATAAAAGAAAATTAGGAGTTATTGTAATCGTTGTATTTGTTTCAATACTAATATTATTCCCATTTATTGATACAAACTTCTTTTATGCTAATAGAATTAAAAATAGGATAGATATTTTACAAAAAATTACTGAATTAGACATAGATAAAATAAGCCAAAATCAAAATTTAATGAAAGAATATGATAGTATTGTAAAGGAAATAAATGAATCGGATAGCAATTATATTAATAAAATTTTAAGCAACAATAAAAATGATCATATAATTGGAAAATTTATAAGTGGTGGTATGTTATGGTGGTTATTAGGAATTATAGTTTTATTCTTTTATAATAAATTTAATAAAGAAGAAAATAAAAAAGGTCGAAATTGGGGAACAAGAATTGGTGGATTTATACTATGTGCAATTATTGGAGGACTTATTGGACTTCTTTGCTCTATTATTCCGACAATATTTAATATATGGGTAAACTATATAATTGTCCCAATTTTAGTTCTTATATTAATGATTTTATTATTATATAAAACTACATCCAATAACTGAAATGAGGGGATAGTACATATGAAGGTATTAAGTTTAACAGAGCCTGGGGCAACTTTAATTAGAGAAAAAAAGAAACTTATTGAAACTAGAAGTTGGAAAACTGATTATAGGGGAGAATTATATATTCATGGTAGTAATGCTCCATTTTTTAAGATTTGGAAGGATGATGAGAAAATATTAAATCTTATTAAAGATATTCCTTTGAGTTATAGTAAAATAATTTGTAAATGTAATTTAGTAGATTGCATTTATATGACGAAAGAATATGTAGAAAAAATGAAAAAAGACAATTACCAAGAATATATTTGTGGTGTTTATGAAGAAGGAAGGTATGCCTGGATACTTGAAGATATAGAACCACTAAAAACACCAATAGAAGCTAAAGGTCAATTAAATATTTGGAATTATTATAGCGAAAACGAAGTTATGGATTTAATGAATAATATAAAATATGGATGGCTTGCTAAGGACAGTAAAATTCATAATAATGTCGATGAAACATTTTCTAGTAATTATATTTTACAAAATCCTAAAGAAGTTATAATGAATAAAGTTGGTGTATGCTGGGATCAAGTAGAATTAGAAAGATATTATTTTAAAAGCAATCCTTGGAATATTAAAACTTATTTTATTGTTCATTATGATAACGACAAATGTCCAACTCATACATTCTTAACTTATCAAAAGCAAAATAAATATTATTGGTTTGAACATTCATGGGAAAAATTTAGAGGAATACATGAATATGGTACTGAAAAAGAATTATTATTAGATGTTAGAGATAAATTTATTAAATATGAATTAAATAATCAATATATTAGAGAAAATCTTGTATTACATGAATATAAAAAGCCAAAGTACCATATTTCAGTTCAAGAATTTTATAATCATTGTGATAACGGAAAATATGTTGATTTTAATACTCTATAATGTTGACTAATTTAAAATAAAATTCTATAATAACTTTCCGAAAAGAGGCGATTTTATGTCAAATGAACAAAATGTAATAAATTTCTAGGTTCTCGGGACTTGATTAAAAATTGTCATTAGAGCAGGCGGGGAAACTTGGAGTGTTCGTAGTGAAAGTATTGAAGGTGTTGCTGACCATATGTGGGGTGTTCAAATGCTTGCAATTGCCATGAAATCTGAATATCAATATGATGTTGATATTATGAAGGTTATATTTATGTTGGCAGTTCATGAACTTGGAGAAACGGTTATTGGAGATTTAACTCAATTCCAAATTTCTAAAGATGAAAAAGAAAAATTAGAACATGAAGCAGTAAATAGAATATTAGGTGGCTTATTAGATGGTAGTCAAATTGAGCAACTATTCTTAGAATTTGATGCACATAATACAAAAGAATCAATGTTTGCTTATCAATGTGATAAATTAGAATGCGATTTACAAAGTAAGTTATATGATGAAGAAGGATGTGTTGATTTAAATAAACAAGATGGCAATGATACTTTAAAAAATGCAAGAGTTCAAGAATTACTTAAAACAGGGGCTTCTTGGTCAACTATGTGGCTTCAATTTGGACAACAAGTTTATCCCTATGATGATAATTTCAGAGCAGTATCTGATTATGCAATAAACAACGATATAGGTGAAAGCAAAGGAAAACATATGTAATTTAAAAAGACAATTTAAGTCATAGTGACTCTAGAATTGTCTTTTTCTTTTTGTATATCTTTATCAAAATTATTAAGATTATCTTGTATTGATTCAGAGCGTTTTTTAATTTCTTTACAATAGTTATCATATTTACGAAGTTCTTTGATTTTTGGCTGAATGAAGTTTATTTCAGCAAGTATCTCTGATTTTTTATCTTCATTTTTTGCTCTATGATATCGTTTCCAAAGTTTTTCTCTTTTACCCATAAGATTTTGATATTCTTCATAGTTGTTTTTAGCAAAGTTATTTAAATCTTCAATAGTTTCAATCTTATTATCTACCATAAATTCTGTTTGCTTTGAAAATGAATCTAACTTTTTAATTTCTTGTCTTATGGAGTAAGGAAGGTATTGTTTTGGATGTTCCTTCGGAAAGACTTTTAATAAATAACAATAGTATATAAATAATCCATAGATACCTTTATGATGATTATTAGTTTTTGATAAATACTCTTGAAAGATATTTTTTTGTGGTATAGGTTTAAAAGCAATTTGTCTTGATGAATATAATCGTTCATTAATTCTATCTTTTGTATAATCGCTACCAAATGCTTTTTCAATTCTAACTTTATCATAGCCATCTCTATAAATTGTTATTACACCATTACGTGAATAACATTTATATCCTAATAGTTTCATTCTATCCATAACTCGTTTTAGTGTAACTGAATAACTAATAACATTATCTAAATCATCTTTAAGAGTTTTATAATTATCATTATCTATTACTTTGTGTTTATAGGTGTTCTTATAGCCTATATCTTCATCAAGTATGCTTAATCCATATTCTTCACACAATGAATCTGATATTTGTCTTAACTTTGCTAGATTAGTACGATTGTTATTATATTTCTTTCCTGTCATAAATGAAACAGAGTTGATTATGAAATGATTGTGTATGTGATTTGTATTTTGATGAGTAGCAACAACCACTTCATAATCTCCAAACATTTCCTCTGCAAACCTGACTCCAATTTCGTGGGCAACGTCAGCACTAACTTCTCCTTCTTTAAATGATTGATAAGCATGAAATGCAAGAATGCCATCTGTTTTTAAATATCTTTCTTTCGTAAATTTCATATCTTCATATGGATCAATTTCTGAACAATTTAAACAACTTATATAATGTGTCTTTTCTTTCTTAAAATTATAATCTTTATTAGATGATATTTCTAAATAATTATAACTATCTTCACCATAATCTTCGTTTAAAGTTTTTTCTGGATTGATGATATAATTTATAGATTGTTTTAAATTATTTTTAATACTCCAAATTGATGTTGTCGCCATAACTAAGGTTTAGCCTTTCTAAAGAATGGATTTATATGGCGGGAGTATAAATCCGTTGCTTGCTTATAGACAACATCATACATAGATTAACTCACTCATAATAATTTCTTCAGCACAATTTCTATAATTATTCATCAATTTTATCCATTCAAGTTGATTATTTTCTTTACTTTTTTCAGATAGTTTTTCATTATTTTTAATATAATTATCCAATAAAATGCTAAATCTATCTTCACATTCATTACTGACTGAAACAAGATGATTTGTTAATTTATCTTGCATAAGAAGGCTTGTATAAAGACCTTTCTTATGCTCTTTTAGATAATTTAATCTCAAGTATCCATACTTGTTAATTTCTCCATAATTTTGATTTTTAATAGTTAGATTTGGTAATAAATAATCTCCAACTTTTGTATAATTTAATTTCATTTCTTTCTCTCCATTTCTTTTTTAAGAAGTCACATAACTGTGATTTTCTTCTATAATTTTTGTTTTAGGTTTAGTAGGATTATAAGTGACAATACCATATTTTGTATCAATATCATCTTTAGTAATAGGTGACTTAGTTGTGTTTTTATTAGATGATATAGGTAATATTCTTATAATCTTTTCATCTTTTTTAGGTATAAATTCACCAATAATGTTGCCAGTTTCTTCATCAACTTTCTCATAAATTTGATAAAACTTTGTTTCATAATATTCGTTTAATCTATCCAAATATTCTTGTACTTGGCTATCAGTAATATTCCCAGTACCTAAAATAAATTCTTCTTTGCCATTGATTTCTACTGGCACAAGTACATCTAAAATGCCTTTACCAAATAATTTGAATAGCATATCTATGAAACTTTTTCTGAAGTTAATTTTTTCTACATGAAGTTCATTATTAGTATCTTTAGTTATGATAACTGATTCTACTAATTTAGAAATAAATTCTTGTTTTTCTTCTTTTGATTTGTTTTCCCAAGTAGTTTTTACCACACTATTTAAAGTATCAAGTCTTATCATAGTTTCTCTTTCAATATCACGATCTGCCATTAGTTGTTGTGGACTAAAAGTCATATTATCTAAATCAAGACTTTCATTTTTCTTTTGTTCTAGAATTTCTAATTTATCTTCAATTAGTTTATAATCTTCTGAAAAATCTTCCATTTCCACAATACCACTCATATAAGCCTTTTTAATGCGTTCTTTTTGTTTTTCTAGCCCTATAATCTCTTTGTCTATATCTTCCGTCTTTGTTGGTTTATGGTCTGCTAAAACAGGTAAGAAATACTTTTTAACTGCCATATCATACTCAACCATGTCATAAATAAAGTTTGATAACAATTCTTCAATTTTATCTTCACGATAGTTAATGTGACACTTCTCACAGGTATAATACATATACTTTCTTTTTTTACCACCAGAACCTTTGCATTTCATAATTCTATGGCAATTAGGACACTCTAATTTTTGAAAGAACAAATAAACTCTATCTCTAGTATAAGTCCTTTGATTTTTCTCTTTTTGATGTTGGCATTCTTCCCATACTGCTCTTGAAATAATAGGCTCTACAACATTCATATAGGTTACTGGCTCAATTTGTTTATTTTTAGCAATTCTTTTATATTGTTCATAATCGCCCATATAAATTTTATTATCAATAATCTTTTGAATAGTAGTATCTTTCCAAGGTTTTGGAGCAAGTACCTTTTCATCATTAAAGATATTAGATATTTGTTGAAAACTTTTACCTTCCAAATACATCTTAAATATTCTTTCTATTACTGGTTTAGTTGTCTCATCAATAATTGTCTTTTTATTACCATCTTTTTTATATCCTAATGGCAAAACTCCTGGTAAGTGACCTGACTTAATGGCTCCATTTAAGCCAAATTTTGTTCTTTCTGATACGATTTCAATTTCTAGTTGTGATAATACTGTAAGCATTCTTACAAAAAATCTTCCATTAGCAGTAGAGGTATTAACATCATCTCTATCACATACTAGAAAACAATTATATTGTTCTAGTACAGATATAAGTTCTTCTAAATCTCTAACACTTCTTGTAACTCTATCTAGTTTATAAGCCACGATATAGTTGATTTTTCCTTTCTTCATATCAGATAACATTTCTTGAAATGCAGGTCTATGTTCCATATCTTTTGCACTTATTCCTGCATCCTCATAGATTTTAAAAACTTCATACCCCTTAAATGCACAAAGCTGCAAAAGTTTTTCTTTTTGTTCTCCTAAAGAAAATCCTTCTCGTGCCTGATCCTCTGTGCTAACTCGAATATAAACTGCTGCGATACTCCTTTCATTATCCATAATTATCATTCTCCTTTCTTTTCTTGGAATAGTGAAAGGCACCAAAAAAGGTGTCACATAACAAGGACACCTAGAATATATTGATTTTTACACGACAAAATAAATCAATATAGTGGGAGTATATAAACTCTCCAATTAATGCCTTGCTATGTACTCTGATAATTCAGACAATGGAATTTTCTTCTT
>CAOKUH010000061.1 GCA_948472605.1 uncultured Mycoplasmatota bacterium | reverse complement strand
CCATTTTATAATGGTTTGTGAGATTTTTGAGTTTCAAAAGTGTTTAAGTTCCGTGTTTTACTAATACCCCCAATAATCTTAGTCAAAGATAATCCTTTTGTAATGGAAGCAGCATTATACATTAATATCACCTAAAATATTTTATGCTTTTTTACTAATAAATTACACTTTTATATAGTCAAAACAATTAATTATGTGTTATAATTTTAATGATTAAGAATAATAAAGGAGAAAGTATCAGTATGAATAAAGAAATTAGTAATAATGTAATTTTACTTCCATTCTTGATTTTAAAAGATATTATATTTTTTACTTTCAAAGGAATAAAATTTGTTTTTTTTGATGTATTCAAATTTTTATTTAAAACTAGTGAGGCTGTAGACAATTCCTATCAAGGTTCTAATAGAGTGTTTGATAGTGAAAAAATATTAGAGAAAAAAAGAAAAGAACAAGAACGTAGAGCTAAATTCCAAGAAAAATATAATAATTTATGGTATGTAAAAAAGCAGAATGCTAAATTAGAAAAAATGCGAGAAGCTTTACTTATTGATTTACAAAATGAAGGAAGCATTAGAAGTGCAACACCAAGAGTATTTCAATATAAAGCTAGAAATAAAGAAGGTAGAGTAGAAACAGGGACTATTAATGGTTATTCTAAATTAGATGTTAACTCTTTTTTACTTCAAGATGACTATATAGTTTATGATATAAAAACAAGTAAAACAATAGATTTTCTTTATGGTGATAATAGTGTTTTTGCAATAAAGATGTCTAATAAAGATTTATTATTTTGGTTAACTCAATTATCTACCTATATAAAAAGTGGTATAACTTTAAATGAATCAATAAAAATATTAAATAATCAAATGCAAAAGAAAACAAAGTATCGTAAATATTTTCGCTCAATTGTTTATGAACTTACAATGGGCTCAACATTTTCTAAAGCCTTAGAAAAACAAGGTGTATTATTTCCCCCATTATTAATTAACATGATAAGAGCTGCTGAAGCAACTGGAGAATTAGAAGCTACTTTAACAGATATGTCAAATTATTATGAAGAATTAGAAAAAACCAGAAAACAAATGATTAGTGCAGTTACTTATCCAACAGTTATTATGGTATTTGCTATTGGAGTAATAACATTTATTTTATTATATGTCATACCAGAATTTGTTAAGATATACGAAACATCAAATGCTGAAATAAAAGGATTAACCTTATTTATTATTAACTTAAGTAATTATTTAAAAAGCAATATTTTAATTATTTTCTTAATTGTCATCTTAATTTTAATGATTATCTATTTTTGCTATAAGAAGATTAAAGCGTTCCGTAAGAATATTCAATATTTTTTAATGCGTATGCCATTAATTGGGGATATTATTATTTATAACGAACTTACAATATTTACCAAAACCTTTGCTTCTCTTTTAGCAAATAACGTTTTTATTACTGATAGTATGACTATTTTAAGTAAAATAACAAATAATGAAATATATAAAGAAATAATGAATCAAACTGTCGAAAATATTGTTAGAGGAGATAAGATATCAACTTCTTTTAAAGACCAATGGGCAATACCAGATGTTGCTTATTATATGATAGTTACAGGGGAATCTACTGGACGTCTTGCTGATATGATGCAAAAAGTAAGTGACTATTATGCTGAAATGCATCGTAGCTTAGTAACAAATTTAAAATCATTTATCGAACCAATTTTAATTGCCTTTTTAGCAATTGTAGTTGGTGTTATAATTTTAGCAGTTATCATTCCAATGTTTGATTTAATGAGTTCAATAGAATAGGGAGTTTTAGGATGTTTTATATAATATTTATGTTTGTATTAGGATGTGTATTAGGATCATTTTACTATTGCTTAGGGACAAGACTTGCAAATAATCAATCTCTAATTAAACCTAAAAGTCATTGCACATATTGTAATCACACACTTAAATGGTATGAATTAATACCAATATTTTCTTATCTTTTTCTAAAAGGAAAATGTCATAAATGTCATCATAAGCTATCAAAAGAATATATCATATATGAAATATTCACAGGCATTTTATTTCTTCTTTGTTATTGGAAATTTGGCTTTTCTTATGAACTATTTGTAAGTTTAATTCTAGTATCTTTATTAGTACTAATTTTTATAACGGACTTTAAATATATGATTATATTAGATTCTCCTCTAATAGTATCTATAATATGTTTATTTGTTTTACGAGTTATTTATTTTGGTATTAATAATGCTTTAACAAACTTATTACATGGTTTAATTGCTTTTACAATTATGCTTGGTGTAGGTTATTTAGGAAAATTAATATTTAAAAAAGAAGCTTTAGGTGGAGGGGACATTAAATTTGCATTTGTTTTAGGCATGATTCTAGGGTTTCGATATTCTCTTATGGCAATGATATTTTCAACTTTTTTAGCTTTACCTTATGCCATTGGATGCATGTTTTTAAAAAAAGATAATGAAGTTCCTTTTGGACCATTCTTAGTCAGTAGTGCAGTTATAATATATTTCTTCTTAGAAAAATTCAAATATATTTTATATGTTTTTTAATTCAAGACTTATTTAGTCTTTTTTTTATAAATAAAAAAAGACCATAGGCCTTTTATAATGTTTCAATATCAGAAGTATTAACTTCTAAACAATCAATTTCTTCCGTTTTACCGATTAAAGCATTTTTGATATCAATATCATCGTTTCCTAAATCATCTTCTATATCTATTACACGAAGTATTTCTTCGAAACTTGATAATCCTTCCATAACTTTCATTAAACCATCTTCTAATAGAGTTGTAGTACCTTCTTGATTATAAACCAATTTTCTTAAATTATCTTTACGTGTATTATTAGTTATAGCATCACGAATATCTTGATTTATAACTAAAACTTCTTGAATAGCAACACGACCTCTATAACCTTTATAACATTCATTACATCCTACAGGAGTATAAATATCTGTTATATCCATTCCTAAAACTTTTTTGAATACATTTTTTTCATAAGCTGTAGCTGGTCTTGATGTACGACATTTAGGACATAACTTTTTCACTAATCTTTGACTAATAATTCCTTCTAAAGCAGAACCCAAAAGATATCGTTCTACATCCATATCAAGTAATCTTTCTATTGTATTTAATGAATTATTAGTATGTATAGTTGATAATACTAAATGACCAGTAATAGATGCACGTACAGCAATTCTAGCCGTTTCATCATCACGAATTTCTCCAATCATTATAACATCTGGATCTTGACGTAATATACTTCTTAGAGCATTTGCAAACGTAAGCCCAATTTCACTCATTGTTTGAACTTGATTTATACCAGCTAGTTTCATTTCTACAGGGTCCTCAACTGTTATAATATTTCTTTCTATTGTATTAATAATTTGTAACATAGAATATACAGTAGTTGATTTACCAGTACCTGTAGCACCTGTAATTAAAATAATTCCATTTGGTTCACTAATTAACTTTTGAACTTTTGTCAAATTGTTATTAGAAAAACCTAAAGACTCTAAACCATTAGTACTCATTGTATAATCTAAAATACGAATAACTATTTTCTCACCATATACAGTAGGTAATGATGATACACGTAAATCCAAACTATCATCATCTATTAAATTTTTAATAGCCCCATCTTGAGGTAATCTTGATTCCGTAATATTCATACCTGAAATTATTTTAATACGGGTAAGAAGGGGATTTTTAACAGCCTCAGGCACAGTGGCATAATTAATCAATTCACCATCCACACGAATTCGGACATTTAAAACTGTTGGGGTGGGATCAAAATGAATGTCACTTGCATTCTTTTTTGAAGCATCTAAAATCATCTCATTGACAATATCCACAACTGGTAATTTTTCATAATCATATTCTTTAAACATATATTTCACTATCCTCTTTTACTCTTATTTAATTATATAATATAAAAATATTTCTTACAAGTAAAAAAGAACCATCTAGGTTCTATAAATAAAACTTATCTTGGTAATAGCGCATAACCAACTAAAGTTGCAATAACACTACCAATCATTAAGAATAACATAACCCAAACAAGTACTTTTCGCGTTTTTTTACTCATTATGTATTTTCACCTCTAACATTAATAAATTATCATATTTTTTTTAAATAGTAAATATGATTTAGAAAGAGGTGATAAATTTGAAGACAATTTGGACAAGCTTAAAAAAACATGAAACGTTACTAATATTCATTCTAGTTATTTTTATATTTGGTATTATTACAGGACTACTTTTTTACTTTAAACAAGATTCGTCTTTAAAAGAAACTATTGTTTTATCACTCACTAATTTATTTAAAAATAATGTTTTCACTATAAAAAATATTTTCTATCATTTTATTATACTTATAATAATTGCTTTAACATTATTTTGCTTCATTGGACTACCTCTATTAACTATTTATATTTTCTTTGAAGGAATTACACTTGGTTTCATTATCCCTTTATTCTTTTCTTTATTTAAAATAAATGCTATTTGGTACTTTTTAGTTTATTTCATTTTAGTTAAATTTATCTTTATTTTTCTATTACTTTTGCTTTTTGTTAAAACTATAAATTATTTAAAAACATATATAATTTGTTTAAAAAAGAAAAACTATGATTTTATCAAAAACTTTAAATACATAATCACATTGATTGCTCTTATTTTAATTAATGATGTATTTGTTTATTTTATCTCAAATCGTTTATTAATATTGATTTTAGGTTAAATAAACAATGAAACTTTCTAAAAAAGTATAATGGAATACTAAAAAATGGTATTCTTTTTAGCTTTATTTTAGACTGAATAATTGCTATAATATTCATGAAATTAAGGTGATGTTATGGCAAAAGTTATAGTTGGGATATCTGGTGGAGTTGATTCTGCTGTATCTGCTTATTTATTAAAGGAAAAAGGATATGAAGTAGAGGGCCTTTTTATGCGTAATTGGGATTCATTAATTAATAATGACATTAGTGGTAATCCTAATATAAATAATTATATTTGTCCACAAGAAAGCGATTATAATGATGCTTTAGAGACTTGCAGAATATTAAATATTCCACTTCATCGTGTAGATTTTATTAAAGAATATTGGGATTATGTTTTTACATATTTTCTAGATGAACTTAAGAAGGGGAGAACACCTAATCCTGATCTCTTATGTAATAAATATATAAAATTTGATTTATTTAAAAAAGAAGTAGAAAAGCTAGGTGGAGACTTTATGGCAACTGGCCATTATGCAAGAAGTATTGATGGCTTATTATATAGAGGATTGGATAAAAATAAAGACCAAAGTTATTTTCTTGCTATGATAAGTAAAGATCAGCTTAAGAATGTATTATTTCCTATTGGTGAATTAGAAAAAAGTGAAGTACGCCAAATAGCTTCAGAAATAGGATTAAACGTTGCTCAAAAAAAGGATTCTACAGGTATATGTTTTATAGGAGAAAGAAATTATCAAGAATTTATTAAAAATTATTTAAAGCCTAATCCTGGAGATATTTTAAATGTTGAAACTTTAGAAAAAATAGGTACTCATTCTGGACTTATGAATTATACGATTGGTCAAAGACGAAATGTAGGTATAAGTGGTAGCGAATCACGCCATTATGTATGTGGTAAAGATGTTTCAAAAAACATTTTGTATGTAGCTTTCGGCGATAGCGAATATTTATATAGTGACGAATGCATAATAGAAGATGTTAATTTTATTAGTGATAAGCGACCAAAAGATTGTACTGCTAAATTTCGTTATAGGGGAGAGGATTTTAAAGTTTCTTTAGAATATTTAAATGATGGAAATATCAAAGTAAGTTATAAAGAAAAAGTAAAAGCTGTTACTCCAGGGCAAGCTTGTGTTTTATATTTAGATGAAGAATGTTTAGGTTGTGGAATTATTAAAGAAATATATAAACAAGGCAAAAAACTATTTTATTTATAAGTTTACACATTTTTACACTTGACAAAAAAGTGTTAAGTGATATAATTAAAGTGTAAAATCAAGGAGGTAAAAAACATGGATAGATTAAATGAATTATTACAAGAATTAGGGATTTCTAAAGTGAGGCTTGCTAAATATTTAGGTGTATCTCGCCAGATGGTTTATAATTATTTAGAATTAGATGATATCAACAAATGGCCTAAAGAAAAGAAAATCCTTTTATATAAACTATTAGATATAGAAGATGGGGAAGATGGAACAATTAAAGCCATAAAGGTTACTACTGATTATTTGATGGCTGTGGAATCACGTTTAAATCAAGGTGTTAAATCAGCAAGCGATATGGAAAGTTATTTTGACTTAAAAGGACTAAATAAAGAAGAACAAAATTTATTAATTGATCTTACTTATTTAGTTAAAGAAAAGTTATTAGACGATAATAAAAAGGAAGAAAATTATTATGCTATAGAGTATTTATATCATATGCTACAATCAATTGATAATGTCCCTGAAATAAAATATATTTTTGGCTATATGTCAAAAACAACAGGATTTACTAATCCAGAAGACTACAAATTTAATGAAGATAAACAATTTATTTTTGAAGGAATTTTATATTCAGCTTTGACATTATACAATAATGGGGGAGCAAGTCGTAGTAAATTAGCTGAAAGTCATAAGCGTTTTGTCCAAGAAATAGAACAGAAAAATGAAGAAAAATTAAGTCGTACTCAACAATTAAATACAATAAAGGTTCAAGCATTAAAAGAACTTGGATATACAGAAATCAATGAAGCGAATGCTCAAGAAGTTATAGAAAAAATAGCTGAGATTGAATCAAGAAAGGTATAAGTTTATATCTTTTTTATTTATTGAAATAAACTAACAACTCCCCTCTTTGTTTGAAATAAGGGTAGGGAGTATATTATATTTTAACAAGGAATATAACCAATTACCAATTGAAATTATAATAAAATATTATCCATATTATTATATTAGTAAGTTGGATTGAAAAAAAATATATATTCAAATGATAGTTAAAAGTTAAACAGCATTAAGATTAAAAATTAAAATATATTTTTAAATAAAGCTATATTATTTAAATCATTAAGTAAAATATAAACATTTTTAATATATCATTATAATTGGTAATATTTTATAGTTTTTCATTGTTTTTCTTCACAAAAACAATTTCGTATAATATATATTATGTTAACTTCAATATTTCGAAACATACGATATATACTTTGTTATTGTATTGTAATATCTTTTAAAAACACGCTCAAAAGCATTCATACATACTTTAATAACGAGTAAGATACTCATTCATAATTGATTGAGTGTCATTTTTTTATTTTTGATGTTTAAAATTAAAATATCAGATTAATATTTTTCCAAATTAATTATTTTCGTAACATTGTTTGCTTAATCATTAATATCCCATTGTACGCCATGAAGCAGGATTAGCTTTATCTGCAGCCATTAATACTATCTCTATTCCATAGCTAATCTAATATTAATCATACCTATAATTCGATCATCGCTTTCCCTTATTAAAAAATATGTTCTTGCAGGAACTTTTTTTATTAGGAATTCTTATATAATCATCTTCCAATCTACTCATTAAGCTTGAAAATTTCCAGTAGTAAAGAAAGCAAGAGAGTAGAACAATTAAACTACACTCTACTCTCTTCTATTTAATAATTCATTAATAAAGCTAGATTGTTTATTCTTATTTTCTGGAATAAGCAAATAAACATCTTTTTTAGTTCTTGTTAAAGCAACATAGAAAATACGTCTATCTTCAGCAAAAGGATAATTTTCATTATAACCATGAGGCTTAAATAAATTATAGAACCATATTTTCTCGTTCTCTTTACAAGGAAAATCATCATTAGTAATATTCAAAAGTATAACTTGATCTGCCCCAAGTCCTTTAGCACTATGAATAGACATAGCATCAATTATCATATCTGGATGTTCTAAAAATACCACTCTAGTATCTACTCCATCATTAAACAAATTAGTTTCTAACATTTTTTTTATATGTCTATTTTTTCTTGCTAATATTAATACCTTATCTTTAGAATTTTCTTGATATATTTTTCTTAAAATCGCAGCAACCTTTTCATATTGATCATTTTCGTAATAACAAAATTTAATTGGCTTAGTTCTTTTAACATTAGAAACTAAATTTTTTCTTATTTGTAAAGGATTTTGCATAACAAACTCCCCTGCTTTATTAATTAACTCTTGACTATTTCGATAAGTACTATTAATAAATAATTGTTTAGCCCCAGGAAAAAGAGAGTTATATTTTAAAAATAAATCAATTCTAGAACCAGCAAAAGAGAAAATGGTTTGCCAATCATCACCTACAGAAATTACTTTAGCATTAGATATAGCAGATATATTTTTAGCAAAATGATAGCGACTTAAAGAAATATCTTGATACTCATCTATTATTAAATACTCATAGTCTAATAAATTAGTAGATTCATCAAGCTCTTTTAAATATCTATTGGCATGATAAATCATATCCGCAAAATCAATTCTATTTTGAGGAAACAATTTACTTTCATAATAATTGTAAATTTTAAAGAAAAGTTTAGCCTCTTCAAACATTTCAAGTTTTGTTTCTGGTAACTCATTTAAAGAAGAAATATATTTTACAACAACATCCATATATTTTTCTCTATTAGGATTTTCCTTAATATTATGAATTAAATCTAAAACAAAATCAACAAAACGATAAAATTCTGCACTTACATTATTATTTAATATTTGATCATAAATTTCTTTGTCACTTAATTTATGCATTTTAACATTACGCTTTTTTAGTTCCAATTCTAAATCCTCTAAATAATTAACCCCATTTCCATCTATAGTTTTTTTATAATCTAGTTCTATGTAATTATTTTTATTTAATTTATGAAAAGCTCTTTTTCGAAATCTAATATCTTCATATTTTTTCCTGTTTGTTTCGCTAATAGTGTCATTTTCATAATAACTAGATAAACCAAAATATTCAATATATAAAGGTACTCCATTAATATCAATTGTAAAATCTGGTAAATATGCTTTATCATTTTCTATCTTTTCAGGATATGGTTCTTCATATTTATATTCTACCCCATTCATAAATAAAAAATTAGCTATAGACGCCTCGGCTTTAGAACGCATAATCTCATTTTTCAAACTTAAAGGAGTTGTAAATTTCAAATAATTATTTATAGTATATTCAATAATATCTTTTAAATTATGACTATTTTTGTGACTTTTTTATGAAAATGTCCGCTTTTTTTAAGCAATTTATAAATAAAAAT
>CAOKUH010000060.1 GCA_948472605.1 uncultured Mycoplasmatota bacterium | reverse complement strand
TATGCTCTCTTTACAATTTTTGCTTAGATATTTAGTTTCGCAAGATGTCTAATGTACTTAATATCATACAATCTTTTTTATATTCTTGTTTTGTCATTGCCATTTTTTCACTCTCCATATTAACCATTTATATTATCTCATATTTCCATATAAAAAGCGAGATGGCAATGTCATTTTTGGTTAATATAGAGACATTTTTTCTCGCTTTTTTATTATACTATATTTTTTATTAAATAAAAAGACTATTGAACTTATTTGTCAACAGTCTGACTTCTTCTTAATAAAGAAGTAATTCATATTCCGAGGTCGAAAGAATAAATAATACATATATTATAGTATTACTTAACATTTGCTATACACTTGTTTGTTACTTGACAATATAATATAAACTCCTATATAATATAGAAGTAAGAAGGTGGTAAATGTGTATAATAATGAAAAAATAATGCTAACCGCACAAGATATATTTGAGAAAGATTTTAAAATTGATGCAAGAGGGTATCGACCTCAAGAAGTAGATAAGTTTTTAGATACAATTATTGCTGATTATACAGAATTTAGTGCCATTATTAAAAGACAAGAAAAGGAAATCAATACGTTAACTAGTGATAATGTGAAACTAAAACAAGAGTATAGCAAATTGCGT
This sequence comes from uncultured Mycoplasmatota bacterium, assembly GCA_948472605.1. Classification (GTDB taxonomy): domain Bacteria; phylum Bacillota_I; class Bacilli_A; order RF39; family UBA660; genus MGBC108787. Next base: position 8,670 of record CAOKUH010000060.1, on the reverse strand, counting down.
AGTAGATTAGAGGCAGCAGGAGAAGATTCAAGTAGTACAACTGCTAGTCGTAGTGCTGTCAATAATGTTGATTTACTAAGAAGAATTAGTCAACTAGAAAAAGTTGTATTTGGAAGAAATGAATAAACTATAGGCAAATGCTGCATTTTTAGAATGTAGAGGAAAGTCCATGCTCACACATATCTGAAATGATTGTAGTGTTCGTGCTTAGGGAAAAAATAACCTAAGGTAGATTTTAAATCTAACGGCGGAGAAATTACCTTAAATGGTAAGATTATCCATAAAGTGCCAAAGAGACGAGTTACCTTGGAAACGAGGTAAGTGGAACGTGGTAAACCCCGCGAGTGAGAAACCCAAATTTGGTAGGGGAACTTCTTCTTTTGGAATAAAAACAAAAAAGAGGACCTTTTAGGTAGATAAATATTTGCCAACACATTATAGTGTACAGAACATGGCTTATTTAGTTTATTTAATTTATTACATTACAAAGGAGTCGGTAATCTTGAACGAAATTGGAGAGCTCTTTAGAGTGACCAGGGAGGAAGCTGGAGTTTCTATAACGGAAGCCAGTAAAGATTTGGATATAAAAGAGGTTATTTTAGAGAATATTGAAGATGGAAATATCGGTTGCTTTAAAGATATATTTGTTTTAAAAGATTATATATATAATTATTCTAAATATTTGGGAATTGATTCTGATAAAATAATTGATGATTTTAATGAATATATGTTTGAATATACTTCGAGAATTCCATTAGAAGATATTGAAAAAAAGATAGAAGAACAAAAAATAGAAAAAAATGATATAATATCACCATATACTAAAGTTCCCAAAAAACATAATAAAAGTTTTTATGTTTTTATTTATTCGACAATTGTTTTAATTGTTATAGCTTTAGTAATATGGAGTATAAGACAAATTACTATTAGTAGAGAAACAGCTACAATTATAAGTTATATAAAATAAGGAGTGAATGTATGAATTTACCAAATAAAATTACCATGTCAAGAATTATTATAGCAATTTGTACATTAATTTTTTTGATTTTGCCTTGGTATCAGTTCGGCGTTAATTTTCCAGTTTTTATTGTTTTTAATAAAGTAGTAGTTGATTCGAAATATTTAATTGCAGGTGTTTTATTTGTAATAGCTTCTTTAACTGATTTTGTTGATGGGGCTTTAGCTAGAAATAAAAATATGGTAACTGATTATGGAAAAGTTATAGATGCCATAGCTGATAAGATACTTGTAAATGGTATTCTTATAATTCTTGCTTATAATGGCTTTATTAATATTATAGTACCAATAATTATTATAATTCGCGATACTTGTGTTGATTCTATAAAAATGGTTAGTGGAAATAAAGGAAAAGTTGTTGGGGCTAGTTATTTAGGAAAAATAAAGACTATTTGTATGATGTTAGGAATATCCTTTATGTTTTTTTATAACTTACCATTTGAATTGATAAAAATACCTGTTGCAGATATTTTAATTATTGCGGCATGTTTGTTATCAGTTATATCTGGTTGTGAATACTACTATAAAACTAAAGAATTAATTTTTAAAGATAAATGAAATAAAATTATTTATCTTTTTTTATTTTTTATGAATTTTCTTTATTATAGATAAATTTGTTTAATACTTTGTTAAATTTTACTTGTTATTGTTTAGATTTGCTTTAATTTTCAAAAAAGTGGTAAAATTTATGATTTGCTATAATCTTTTTCTTTTGGTATTTTGATATAGGAAGAAGAAATTTTGTTAAAACGCAACATACAATTGTTCGATAAAATTATTGACAAACTACTTTTTCTATAATAGAATTAAGATGTAAGAGAAAATTGGAGGACAAAACATGAAAACATCAAAAGATATAAAAGATAAGGATAAAGCATTAGAACAAGTTCTTGCTGATATTGAAAAACAATTTGGTAAGGGAGCTATAATGAAACTTGGAGAAGATTCTCATATGGAAATAGACGTTACAAGTAGTGGCTCATTAACTTTAGATATAGCTTTAGGTGTAGGAGGTTACCCTAAGGGAAGAATTATTGAAATATACGGACCAGAATCATCTGGTAAAACAACATTTGCACTTCAAGCAATTGCTGAAGTGCAAAAAAGCGGTGGAAGAGCAGCATTTATTGATGCTGAACATGCACTAGATCCAGTTTATGCTAAAAATTTAGGAGTTAATTTAGGGGAATTATTGTTATCGCAACCAGATACAGGGGAACAAGCTTTGGAAATATGTGAAGCTTTAGTTCGTAGTGAAGCAGTTAATATTGTGGTTATTGATTCAGTAGCAGCTTTAGTACCACAAGCAGAAATTGATGGAGAAATGGGAGATTCTCATGTAGGATTACAAGCAAGACTTATGAGTCAAGCTTTAAGAAAATTATCGGGTACAATTAATAAGACTAAAACAACTGCTATATTTATTAACCAATTAAGAGAAAAGGTTGGGGTAATGTTTGGGAATCCAGAAACTACTCCTGGAGGAAGAGCACTTAAGTTCTATTCTACAATTCGATTGGATGTAAGACGTGCAGAACAAATAAAAAATGGAGAACAAATTATTGGAAATAAGACAAATATTAAAGTTGTTAAAAATAAAGTTGCACCACCATTTAGAACAGCTACTGTCGATATAATGTATGGAGAAGGAGTAAGCAGAGAAGGCGAAATTATTGATATAGCTAGTGAACTTAATATTATAGATAAAAGTGGTGCTTGGTATGCTTATAAAGGCGAAAAAATTGGTCAAGGAAAAGAGAATGTTAAGAATTATTTAAGAGAAAATAAAAATTTATGTGCAGAGCTTGAGGAAAAAATTAGAGAACATTATTGCTTTGGTAGTGATGAAACTAATAAAAAAAACAAGAAAGAAGAAAGTGAAAATTAACTTAAGTAAATTTTAGAACTATATTTAATGTGAATAATATAGTTTTTTTTGATTTTTATAAAAAAAATAAGTTAAATTTAATTAAGAATAAACTAGATTTTTGTAAAGAAGGTAAGGAATCTTGTGAGCGAATTTAGCTTTGTTAGAAAATAAAAATAAAAGTTAAAAAAATCTAGAGAAAAATAATTTTCATAACACTTCTTAGAATTGTCAAAAATTCTATTGCCAATTTCTTCATTAAACTTTATAATAGAAATATAGACTTATTTATTTGATTTAATGAATTTGCTATAGATAAAAATAATGGAGGGATAGTATGAATTTTAATTTAGCATCCATTATTTTAGCTTTAATTATTGGAATTATTATAGGAGCAGTAGCGATTTTTATTATTGAATCTATGAAAAATGCTAGTGCTTCGAAAAAAGCTATAAAATTATTAGAAGACGCTAAGAAAGAAGCCGATAAACATAAAAGAGATGTTCTATTAGAAATAAAAGAAGAATCTTTTCGTTTAAAACAAGAAGCTGAAAAAGAGATTAAACAAAAAAAAGAAGAAATGAAAGACTCAGAAAATCGTCTTATGCAAAGAGAAAATAATCTTGATAAAAGAGATGAAATGCTTCAAAAAAGAGATGCGATGTTGGATGATCGTGATAATAATTTATTAGCTAAACAAAAAGAATTACAAGAAAAAGAAGCCAAAATGGATGAAATGATTAAGGAGGAATTACAACAATTAGAAAATATTGCAAAATTTTCACGTGAAAAAGCCAGAGAATTAATAATGAAACGTGTTGAAAATGAAATGACGTTAGAGATAACAAGCTATATTAAAGAAAAAGAAAGTGAAGCAAAACTAGTTGCTAATGAAAAAGCTAGAGATTTAATTGTATCAAGTATGCAACGTTATTCTGAAGATGTCGCTAGTGAGCAAACTGTTAGTACAATAAGTTTACCTAATGATGAAATGAAGGGACGTTTAATTGGACGAGAAGGAAGAAATATAAGAACTATCGAAGCTGTAACAGGAGTTGATTTGATAATTGATGATACTCCAGAAGCTATAGTAATTTCAAGTTTTGATCCTTTAAGAAGAGAAATAGCGAAAGTTACAATTGAGACATTAATAAAAGATGGGAGAATTCATCCATCACGTATTGAAGAGGTTTATGATAAAGTTGAAAAGGACATCAATAACAAAATAACTGAATTGGGTCAAGATGCAATTTATAAATTAGGAATTACTAATATTGATGCTGACTTAGTTCATTTAGTTGGGAAACTTCATTTTAGAACAAGTTATGGACAAAATGCTTTACAACATTCAATTGAAGTTGCAAATCTTACTGGATTAATGGCTGTTGAGTTAGGTGAAAATATAAATATTGCTAAAAGAGCTGGACTTTTACATGATATTGGTAAAGCTATTGATTTTGAGATTGAAGGTTCGCATGTAGAAATTGGGACTGATATCGCCAAAAAATATCATGAAGATGATATTGTAATTAATGCTATTGCATCGCATCATGGAGATGAAGCTCAAACAAGTGTTATTTCAGTTTTAGTTCAAATTGCTGATACTTTGTCAGCTGCTAGACCTGGAGCTCGTAATGATTCTTTGGAAAACTACATAAAAAGATTAGAGCAACTAGAAGAAATAGGGAACTCATTTGAAGGCGTAGAAAAAGCTTTTGCAATGCAAGCAGGTCGTGAAATTAGGGTTATGGTAGAGCCTGAAAAAGTAGATGATACGACAAGTTATAAAATAGCACGTGATATTAAAAATAAAATTGAAGCCGAAATGCAATATCCAGGAACAATAAAAGTAACAGTAATTCGTGAAACAAGAGCTCAAGAAGAAGCAAAATAATGATTTGCCTCTTTTTTTTATATAAACATAAATTAAATAATTAACGATATCATGTAATAATTACTTTAAAAAACTTTAAATATTAAATATATTGTTATAAAATGTTATTAAATAGTAGGTGAGCTTCATGAGAGTTGAATATGATTTTCAAAGGAATAAAAATTTGAGGCATATGGTAAATAAAGCATTAGGCGTTTATAATAAAAGATGGCAAATTGAAAAAGGCATAGTAAAAAAAACTAAAACTATGATAGAAATTTGTTTAATAAATTGTTTGGTTTGTTTAATTGAATTTTTTATTATATATAACTTATTTAACTATAAATATGATTTCTTGGGATTATTAATATTTATTTTTATAGTTATAACTTTTGGATATACAATAATTTCTTTACTTAATTATTTTGTTAAAATTATAAAAAATAAAGATTTAAGAGGAGAGATACGCTTTTCTTATGATGGAATAGAAAATACTACCGAAAGTGGAAAAACAATTAAAGATACATGGCAAAATATTAAATTTATTTATATTGATTATGAAGCAATTTTTATAATAGCTAAACGAAATATTTTTTATTTTCCATATTCTTTAGAAAATAAAAATATTTTAATAAATGCTTTAACAATGTATGAAAAAAATATCAAAATTATTGAATATGAATTTATTAAAATTAATAAGTTTAAGAGATTTTGGGAAAATTATGGAATACTTATATTTTTATTTATTATAACCTTTTCATATTCAATGAAGTATGATTTTGATAATATTAAAATACTTGATAAAGAGGTAAACAAAATAAATGATACTCATGGTGTTGACTTTAGTATATATTCTCATGGTGATTTTGGTATTGTTGAGATATATGTAAAAAAGTATTATTATGAATTTTATAAGAATTTAGAAAAATATGAAGAAAACTCAGCAATAAATATTTTTAATTCTATTACTTATGATATGTTAGAAAATAATCCTGAGGAACTATATAATATTTATTATAGTTTAAAGAGCAAAAAATTAGTTGCTGATAATACAATTGATAAATTAATAAAAATGTTCGATGAACAGTATGCTTTATCTTTGATAGAAAAAGAAGAACTTAATGATTACTATGAAGATATTTATTTAGAATATATTTTTGAGGCAAATGATGAAAAATATTCTAAAAATTTGGCAATAGAAAAGCAAAATAATACTATAAAAATGGATAGTTTAGAACAATTAATTATTCTTTTAATTAACACTTATCATGATTGGTATATAAAGGATGAAACATTATATTTTTATACTGATGATTTTTTAAAGGAATATAATGAATTATATGATATAATAACTGAAGAAAAAGAAAATAATGGGGTTATATTATAAGTTCTGGAGGTTAAAATAATTGGTGATGGAAATAAAATTATTTTCTTTATTGGACCTAGTAGTTCAGGTAAAGATACTTTTTTTGCTAAGACACAACAAATTTATAAATTAGAACCAATTATTACTTTGACAACGAGGCCTATGTGTGATGGAGAGACGAATGGCAAAGAATATTACTTTATAACAATGGAAGAAATGAATAATTTGGATGCTCAAAATAAATTGGTTGAAAGAAGAGATTATAATACAATGAAAGGTATATGGTCTTATGCAACAAGTAGTGAAATTATTTATTTAGATAAGTTTAATTATTTAACAACAAATACTTGGAGTGCTTATGGCAAATTTATAAATTTTTATAGAACAGAAAATTTAGTTCCTATTTATTTTGAATTAGATAAGGGTATTCGTCTTGAAAGGGCATTAAATAGGGAGAAAAAATCTAAATCAAGCGACTATGCAGAAATGTGTCGAAGATTTTTAAGTGATGAACAAGACTTTACTAAAGAATTAGTAGATTTTTATAAGCCATATATTGTTGATAATAATGGAAGTGTTGAAAATAGTATGGAACAAATAGAAGATATTTTAATTCATAAATTAAAAATTGAAAAAAAATAATAAGTTTATTACGTTTTATTTATGAAAAAGGACTAAATGAAAATTATTATCATATTAGTCCTTTTATATTTATTTTCTAATTGTTATTTTCTTTTACTTCCATTATAACTGGTAAGATAATAGGGTGTCTTCCAGTTAATTCACTTATGTATGGATGCAGTTCTAAAATAATTTGGTTTCTTAAATCAGTATAACTATAAGAATTGTTTTCTAAAGAATTATTAACTATATGTGTAACTTTTCTTTCGATTTGATTAATTAATTCACTATTTTCATTTACCATAACAAATCCTCTTGTTGTAACATTAGGCTTAATTAGTAATTTTTTGGTAAAAGGATTAATATTTAAGATAGTAAGTAAAATTCCATCATTACTCATTAATTTTCGATCTTTTAAAACAACACTACCTATATCACCGATACGAGAGCCATCAACATAAACATCTCCAGCTTGGACTGGTTCTCCTAAATGAGCACCTTTTTTGTCTAAAATAATGGTATCGCCATTTTTACATATAAAAATGTTATCTTCATGGATACCACATGCAATACCAAGTTCAGCATGTTTTTTTAACATACGATATTCACCATGGCAGGGCATAAAGTATTCTGGTTTTATTAAACGTAACATTAATTTTTGTTCTTCTTGTTTACCATGACCAGAAGCATGTATATCACTAAACTCACTATTAGTAAATACTTGTACTCCTTTTAAATATAATTTGTTGATAACTCTGTTAACACTACTAGCATTTCCAGGAATTGGATTTGATGAAAAGACAACTAAGTCATCAGGTACTAAAGTAATTTGTTTATGAGTTCCACTAGCAATTCTTGATAAAGCAGCAAGAGGTTCACCTTGAGAACCAGTACATAAAATACAAATTTCATTTTTCTTTAAACATTTAGATTGATTAAAATCAATAAATATTGTTCTATCTTTAATTAAGCCATTATTTAAAGCTAATTCAACTATTGTTTCCATACTTCTTCCGAATACAACGATTTTACGATTGTGCTTTTTACAAGTATCTGCAATATGTTTAATACGATAAATATTAGAAGCAAATGTGGCGATTATGATTCTGGCAGGATGCTTATTAATAATATTTTCTAAAGCTTCATCAACAACATTTTCACTTGTCGAAAAGCCAGGAGATAAACTATTAGTACTATCACTCATTAATATTTTAACGCCTCTTTTACTAATTTCTGCCATTTTATGTAAATCGGCAACTGGTCCAATAGGTGTTAAATCAAATTTAAAGTCTCCTGTTTCAAATATTGTTCCGTTTGGAGTGTGAATTGCGATTGCATATGAATCAGGAATAGAGTGAGTAGTTGTAACAAATTCTAATTCAAAGTATTTAGTTTTAATAATTGTTTCATTATTAATTATTTCTACTTCTTGAAATGTTTGGTTATGTTCTACTAATTTTTTATTAATTAAATCTGCGGCAATTTTTGCAGCATAAATTTTAGGTATTCTTATACTTTGTAAAAGATAAGGTATACCACCAATATGATCTTCGTGACCATGAGTGATGACTAAACCAATAATTTTATCTTCATTTCTTTTTAAATAAGTGAAATCTTGAATTACAGCATCTACTCCTAATAAGTCATCTGTTGGAAACATTACTCCAGCATCTATAATTAAAATTTCATCTTTATGTGTTACCACATACATATTTTTACCAACTTCGCCTAGGCCACCTAAAGCAGTGATAGACGTACTTGTACTATCTTCTTTCATAAATCTTTTCCTTTCAAAATAAAAAAATAAAGTTTTTTTCTACGTACATTATAGCGCTTTATCTTCATTTTGTCTACTTGAAATTTTTTTAGTATGTAATTCTTTTAGAAAAATGTCATTGAATAAATAACAAAGAAAAATGTCATAAC
>CAOKUH010000059.1 GCA_948472605.1 uncultured Mycoplasmatota bacterium | reverse complement strand
CATATTCTTTCACCATATACTTATATTACTAAAATTATACTTCTTTTACAATAGAAAATAATCTAAACTTATAATTAATTTTTGGTTTTTTCACAAAAAAAGACTATCATTTTGACAGCCTTATTTAAAAACATTAACTATTTTTTATCTTATTCATAAAGTATTTAACTTTTGAAGCCCATGTACTACTTTCCGCATATTTTTTTCCAATTTTCTCTGGAGTTGTTAATCCTTTCTTTATATAATTTTTTGATAAATTTTTAAAGAAAGCATCAATACCTGCATTTAAAGAACTAAATTTTGCATAAGAAGTTCCATTGCAACGTGATGAACCTTTCATTCCACCAACATTATTACATTTCTTAGTTAGCGTACTACAATTTCCCGAAGAACATCCCGTTTCATGTAATACAATTGCTAAACCAAGATAAGGATTAACATCATATTTAATTGCAGCTTCTGCAAATACTTTTCCATAGCCTTTCAATGTTGATTTTAAATTTTTTTCAAGCTTTTTCGATAACTCATCTAAAGTCATGCCATCATAAACAATAACCGCTTTAGGTTCTTCTATTATGACTTCATCTTCTAAAGACTTATTACCATTCATAGCTAATATTTTATTTTCCTCTTCTATATTTATTAGTCTATTATTACTAATATTTTTTCCAAGCGTATTTGTTGGAATAATAGCATCGCTATCATTAATACTTTTAGGTCCCTCTAATGTTCTAACAGTACATATGTTACCTAAAAGTAAAATCGTGATTATGGCCCATTTGGCCTTAACCGACGGCAATTTTTTCATTTTTTTCTCTACCTCATTTTTTTGCGGAACGATACCTATGTTATCATATTCTATTCATTCTGTCAAATTATGACTGGGCTAAAAAAATGTTAATAATAACCAAGATAGCCTTTAAAATATTAAACTAACAATAATAAAACTTGCGATAATACCTATTAAATCAGCAAATAAACCCGTAGATAAAGCATATCTCGTTTTATTAATTTTTATACTTCCAAAATATAGAGCTAAAACATAAATTGTTGTATCAGTACAACCTTGAATTGTGGATGCCAGTCTTCCAACAAATGAATCAGGTCCAAAATTTACAAATATTTCATTCATTATAGCAAGAGACGCTGTTCCAGAAATTGGTCTTACAAACGCCATAGGCAAAATATTTATAGGAAGACTTAATTTATCTAAAATTGGTGTTAATACTCCAAAAATAGTTTCTAAAATATTACTATTTAAAAAAATATTTATAGCAAAAACCATAGCCAAAATAGAAGGAAAAATATTAAAAACCGTTATTAATCCTTCTTTTGCCCCTTCTAAAAAAGAATCATAAATCAATACCTTTTTTTTATAACCATAGAAAATTACAAATAAAACAAACAAAGGAATAATCATTTTAGATAAATAACTCATTTTCGTTTTCTCCTTCTTATATAATCAAGAGTTAAACCAGCAAAACTAGCCGCTATAGTTGCAAGTATTGCTGTAATAATAATTTCTTCAGGATTACTACTCCCATGCATCATTCTAAGTGCTATTACAGTTGTTGGAATTATCGTTACTCCACTTGTATTTAAAACTAAAAAAGTAATCATAGCATCACTAGCTGTATCTTTATTTTTATTTTCTTTTTGCATTTCTTCCATTGCTTTTAAACCAAATGGCGTTGCTGCACTACCAAGCCCCATAGCATTGGCAGCTATATTAGAAGTTATATACCCTAAAGCTTTACTATCTTTTTTTAAAGAAGGAAATAACTTGCTTAAAACTGGTTTCATAAAGTTTCCTATCGAATTTAATAAACCGCTTTTTTCGGCTATTTTCATAATTCCCGACCATAAAACAATTATCGGAAGCAAGTCTAAAATCATATTAACACCACTTGTAGCACTTGTTAAAATCGTATCATTTAATTCAGTTACTCTGCCAAATATTAACATAAAAATAATACCAACAATTATAAAAAAACCCCATATTTTATTTATCATGTTTAAACCATCCTATAATTTTTTGCCATAAACTTTTCTTTGCTTTTATTTCTTCTTGCTTTTTTACATAAATATTTACTTCTTTTAATAATTTATCATTTAATTTTATTTTAATTGTCCCCACATTTTCATCATTTTCATATTTAGGTAATTTATTCAAATTAATATCAAATGATATACTATCTTTTTCTTGATCTTTTAGCATAATATAAACATCATCTTTAATATATAATATATCATTTTTATAATAATTATCATTATCTACTTTAAAATTATTTTTATCAATAACTTTAACAGCTTCATAATTTTTAAAAATTTTTTCATACAAAGATTTATGATCAGCCCAATCATCTGGATCATTTAAAGTTACAATTGTTACATTCATATTATCTTTTGTTGCTGTTGTAACAAGAGTACGTCTTGCTTTTTCGGTAAATCCTGTTTTTCCTCCAGTTGTATATTCATATAAATTTAACATTTTGTTCTTATTAGTCCAACTATAAGTTTTTTTATCGCTTTTACAAACATAATTTTTAGTTTTTACTATCTCTTTATAAGTATCATTTTGCATAGCATAACTAGATAAGAGAGCCATATCATAGGCAGTTGATGTATTACCTACTTTATCATTATTTTCAAGACCATGAGGATTTATAAAAACTGTATTTTTCATTCCTATTTCATGAGCTTTATTATTCATTAAACTTACAAAATTATCAACATCTTTACCTACAAATTCTGCTATTGCTAAAGCTGCATCATTCCCACTTCTAAGCATTAGTCCATATAGTAAATCTTTTAATTTCAAAGTTTCACCTATTTCAACATATATTCCACTACCAAAAGATTTTAATACTGTTGAAGTTATAGTAACATCACTATTTAAATCAGCTTGTTCTATAGCAACTATAGCGGTCATAATTTTTGTAATACTGGCAATTAAATGCTCATCATTAATATCTTTTTCATAAAGAATACGATTTGTATCCATATCCATTGCAATAATATTTCTCGCACTAATAGCCGATACATTTAAAGGAATAACTACTAAAACTAATAATATAAACTTTTTCATAAAGTCACCTATCAAATTTTATGAAAAAAACTAGAAATAAATACATTATTCCTAGCCTATTATAAATTTATTTAGTCATTAGTATAATTATAAATTCCATGAATTTTTTCTAAAGTTTCTGTATTAACTTTATCAAGAACCCATTTTCCATCTTTTTTTATAACTTTGAAGTTAATTGTATATTCAATAGTCTTAGTTGTTTTTTTCATTTCTTCTAATTTATAATCCAAAAATTTATTAGCATCATAATTACGATCATTATCAATAAATTCGTTACGATGATTATTTTTATACTCTTCGGCATCTTTTTGGGCAGTATATAAATCATAAACTCTTATATTTGCATTAACATTTGCTTCATCGCCATTATAAGTTTCATTACTTATTTTATAACTTAAATCTTTATATTGTTTAATCATTATATCTTTATAAACTTTAGCTTGATTATCACTCAAATTTTCTTCTTTTATTATTTTTTCTAAATCAGCCATTACAACTTCATTCTGATTATTATACTTATCTAAATATTCTTTTACAACATCACTTGCTTTTTCACTTTTACCACAACCAACAACCATTATTAAAGTAATTAATACAACTATTATTTTTTTCATATTGCCTCTCTTTCTTATTTTTATTTTGACTAATTTTGGTAAATTTATACTTTTTATGTTAAAATATCAGTGGTGATTGTTAATGAAAAGAATTTTAACTGGTTTAAAACCAAGTGGTGAATTAACTTTAGGTAGTTTAATTGGAGGAATTAAACAAAGCATCTTATATCAAGATAAATATGACTCTTTTATATTCGTTCCTGATTTGCATGCTATAACTGTTCCTCAAGATACTGTTCTTTTAAAAGAACGAATCAAAAAAAATGTTGCTTTATATTTAGCTTGTGGAATAGATCCTAATAAAAATACAATTTATATTCAATCAGAAAATCTTTATCATACGAATCTCTCTTGGATTTTAGAATGTCATACTTATATGGGCGAAGCTAGTCGAATGACTCAATATAAAGATAAAACAAGCAAAGGTGAAATAGTAAGTGTTGGACTTTTTACTTATCCGATTTTAATGGCCGCAGATATTTTATTATATGATACTTTATATGTTCCTGTAGGAATTGATCAAAAACAACATGTTGAGCTTGCTCGTGATCTTGCTACTCGCTTTAATAATAAATATGGTGATACCTTTATAGTTCCTGAACCATTAATTCCTAAAATTGGCGCTAAAATAATGGATCTACAAAATCCTACTAAAAAAATGAGTAAATCAGATGGTGATACTAAGGGATCTATTTTACTTTTAGATAATGAAGATGTTATTAGAAAAAAAATTATGTCTGCTGTTACAGATAGTGATAATAAAGTTTATTATGATATGGAAAATAAACCAGGAATTTCTAACCTTCTTACAATCTATTCTGCACTAAGTAATAAGACTATTAAAGAAGTAGAAGAATTATTTAAAGAGTATAATTATGGGAATTTAAAAAAAGAAGTAGCTAATATAGTTGTTGCTACTCTTATGGATATTCAAAAAAAATATCAAGAATATTTAAATTCTGAAATAATCGAAGAAATATTAAATAATGGCAATAAAAAAGCTAGCGAAATAGCTAAAACAAAATATGAAATTGTTGCTAAAAAAATTGGTCTTGGAAGATTTTAATTAACATTATTATAAGAAATTTTTATAAAATCATATATTTGCTTCAAATTGGCATTATAATCTTTTTGCAAAGCGTTTAACATATCTTTATGTATTTTATCAAGATTAGAACAATTTTTATTAAACCATTCGTAATATAAATATTTTAATTTACTTATATTTTTCGACTCATATAATGTTTCAATCTCACATTTTATGAGTTTTTTTATTTCTTCAATCTGGCGAATAGAATCTTTCTTTTTGTATTTTTCTATTTTTTCATATTTTAAATCTATATCTTTCATTGTAAACATTGTTTCCAATAAATTTTCTTCATCTTTTAATAATAATTTACTTCGAGAAATAACATTACCATTATTATCTAGTTCTAAAGCTAAAGCATTTTTGGCATCACTTATTACAAAAGCATTTTCAATAGATTTAGTTGACTTTAAAATAGTTTTATTCTTAATTTGATAAATCACATTTTCATCAAATCTAACTTTATATTTCAAACTATCTTGCAATAATTTAGTTGAAACACGAAATAAAGGAATTTTTTTTACAAATTCAATATTATCAGTATTTAACCATTCATAAAATTCAAATAAATCATTATCTCCTTGAAAATTTAGTAAAATATCGTAAAAATAATACATTTTTAAGTCCCCTCCCAAATGAATTTAAAATGATTAATATTCCTAGAATAAATAATAAACATTCAATCCTTGTATTAATAAATTTAACAAAATCCCAAAAACTATACCCCATAGTTAATAAATTTGTATACAAAAATATAAACATTAGGCCTATGCTAGAAATAATTATCCCACAAAATATACTTATCAACTTCATAAATTCACCTAAATAATTTTATTTCTTAATTTAGATTTTTATTATATAATTAATTAAGGTGATAATATTGAAATATATAATTTATATAATTTTAGGAATTTTGCAAGGTTTTACTGAACCTTTGCCTATATCTTCTAGTGGACATTTGTTTTTGTTTAAAAATGTCTTTAATACAGATATGTTAAACGATTTAAATTTTGAAATTTTTGTTAATTTTGGATCATTTTTAGCTATTTTAATTATTTTTTTACCAGATATAATCAAACTTATTAAATCTTTTTTTACTTTTATTTTTAAGAAAGAAAAAAGGAAAGCTACAAAAAATGATTTTAAATATTGCATGTTAATTATTATAAGTAGTATTCCTGTTGGAATTGCTGGTGTGCTGTTTAAAAATAATATTGAGAATGCTTTAAGTATTAAATTTTTAGGTATAGCATTCCTAATTACAGCTATTTCATTATTTTTAGTTAAAAATGTTAATGGTAATAAAGATGACAAAGATTTAACTATTAAAGATGCTTTGATTATTGGCCTTTTACAAATGGTTGCGCTATGTCCTGGTATTAGTCGTAGTGGTATTGTTTTGGTTGGTTGTCTTCTTTGCAAATTAAAAAAAGATACTGCTTTAAAATATACTTTTATGTTGTATTTTCCTGTTAGTGTCGCATCGATGGGTTTAGGTGTTCTAGACTTTTTAGAAAATCCAGCTAGTAGTAGTTTACTTATTTGTTATGTTTTAGGAATGATTTTTGCAGGAATTGTAACTTATTATTCTTATAAATGGCTAAGTAATATTGTTAAAAAAGGCAAACTATGGAAATTTTCAATTTATTGTTTATGTTTAGCATTATTTGTATTCATATATTTTAGATAAAATAAAGTGTCAATCGACACTTTATTTACTTTTTAACTTTCTAAATCTTCTAAAGTTAACTCTAAACATTAATTTTTTTAGTAATTATTCTATTTTTTTATTCTCTAGTTCATGAACATCTACACTATTAATCGAATTAAATCTTTTAGTAATTTTTTCAGTTGTAACGTTTATTTCTTTAACATCTTTTGTTACTGTATCTATACTACGTGATAGTTTATCCCAACGTTCTTTGTATCTAGAAAATTCTACTGATAAATCATTTAATTCTCGATGAATTACTTTTGCATATTTATCACGTTCCATATTTTTTAAGATCATTGCAATAGTTGTCAATGTACTCATAAGAGTTGTTGGACTAGTAATCCATACTTTTTTGGTATATGCCTCTCTAATTAAATCAGAATGATACGCATTTAATTCTGCAAAAATAGCCTCTGCTGGCAAAAACATAATTGCTTCACTAGCTGTTTCTCCTCTTACAATATATTTTGAACTTATAGCATCTATATGTTTTTTCACATCTATTTTAAACTGCTTATTAGCTAATTCTCTTACTTCTTTAGAATTATTTTTATCAGTCATTCTTTGATAATTTTCTAAAGGAAACTTAGAATCTATACAAATTGTTCCTAACGGACTTGGTGCATAAAGAATTGCATCAGCAATATAACCATTACTTAACTTATATTGTGTTTCATAAATATTATTTGCATTTTCTCCAAAAACATTTGATAAAATATAATTTAAATTTACTTCTCCAAAAATGCCACGAGTTTTTTTGTCTGTCAAAACACTTTGCAACGATACAATTTCACCAGATAAACCATCAATTTTTTTCTGAGCTTCATCTATTTTAGTAAGTCTTTCTAAAATATTATTAAATGTTTTATTAGATTTTTCTAAATTTTCATCTAATCTTTCATTTACTTTATCATTCATTTTATCAATTTTATTTAAAATTTGTTCATTTAATTTTTCAAAATCATTTCTTAAACCATTTGAAAAATCAAATTTAAAATCTCCTATTTCTTTTGTAATAGTAGTCTCATATTTTCCTAATTTTTCTACTATACTGCTATCATCTTTACTTTTTAATAAAATAATTATTAACAAAACAATTATAAATATTAATAATCCTAAAACTACATACTCCATAAAACACCAACTAATCTAATTTAAATTTTTTACTTATAATTTTACTAATTATAAAAGCTAATAAAACTAAAATTATTACTTTTAATAATGCAATAGGATGAGTTAAGCTTTGTATTAAACTTGTTCCAACAAATCCCCAAAATAGAACTAAAAAAATTTTACCAATACTTAAGGCAATTAAAAATTTTTTAAAATCCATTTGAGACAAACCTGCTGCAATATTAACCATAAAAGCAGGAGTAAATGGTACAGCAATAATTGAAGTCAATTGTTCTAATTTTAATTTATCTACCAATTTAATTATTTTTTTTAATTTTTCTTTTTGTTTAATTTTTTCAGCAAACCAATTTCTAATTTTTTTTCTAAATAAAAAGAAAGACATTAAACATCCTAAAACAGTAAATATCCAAGAAATTAAAAAGCCAATAATGTTTCCAAAAACTAAAAAATTAATCGTAATAAAAACAAATAAAGGTAATATTGGTACTATTGATTCAATTAAGATACAAAAGCATCCTAAAATAGGACCAAATACACCGATATTAAGTAAAAAATTATTTATGATTCCATCAATGTTTCCTAAAAGTTCTCCCATATTTATCACATTTATTATTATAACACAAAAGATTTATTTTATTTCTTCAAGTTATAATTAAATGTTAAGTTTCTGAAAAGTAAAAACTTTAGTAAGAATTTTTAAAAGTACAGATGTTTAGATTCTAAATATCTTGTTCTAATTCTTTTTAATTCTTCCTTTTCTTTTATAGATTCTTCTTGCAAAGGCATCTTTGGTATAAGATTGTGCATAACTAACCACAAATCATCTAAAATTCTCGATTTCTCTATTTCATCTATTAAATCAACATCATTAATTTCAATGAAAGCATTTTTATTACATTTTATAAATAAAAAATCTTTAGTATATTCATAATAAGGGTTACTATCTATATTAGTATTAATAAAATAACGAATTAAAGAAAAAATTATTTGTAGATCATCCTGATCTATTTCATGATTATTTTTACGATAATAGTATCCTAATTGTTTGGCTATATTTAAATAACTAGTATTACTATTATTTAAAACATATAAAATAGAACTACGATCTCCATCAGATGGTCTTATTGTCATTCTTTCTACTATATTTTTAGAAATAGGATTAATAGCATATTCATAAAAATCACGCGATTTAATTTGGGCAATTAAATTCTCAATTTCAGAAAAAGCATAAAGTGCATTAGAAGTAAAATATATGTTTAATTTTTCTTCTGAAGCATTAACAAGTTTTACTCCTAAATATTCTTCACTATATTTTGTCATTTTTAAAGTATCATAACCTACTGAAATCAACTTCTTATCTACGAAAAAATTATTTAAAAGTTCTTCATAATAATCAATTGTAGATTCATTTCTCTTTCTATTAATCATTATTTTATTTACCACTCCATCTTTTACATTAAAAAAACGATAATATAAACAATTTTCAAAAATTAAATTATTTCCTTTATGGTATCCTACAAGTATTGTTATTTCTTTGTTATGCATAATTATCAACTTTACCTTCCTTCTATTACTTCTTTTAATTCTATAATTTTTTCTATAGATAATTCTGTTGCTTTAGATATTTCTTCTGGTGTTCCTAATCCCATTCTAAGAAGTTTTTTGGCTGTTTCTATATTAGCTTCTTTTGTTCCTTTTAATACTCCATGCTCTACGCCTTTTGAATAACCTTTTTCAAGTCCATAATCCTCTGCTGCTATTAAATCTTGTTTATGGGCCTCTT
>CAOKUH010000058.1 GCA_948472605.1 uncultured Mycoplasmatota bacterium | reverse complement strand
GAAGATTTAGAAAGTAAATATAATGTAGTTGTATTAGTAGCACTTAATAAAATATCCTAGATTAGATTTTATGTCATACGCCTATAAGGTTTTTAGGCGTATGTTTTTCTTTGTTTGGGTTAGAAAGTTTTTCTAATTCAGTTTTTTTATTTTCGTTGTTTTGGCTAAGGAAATGTTTCTCTAAATATCTTTTATTTAAATTAGAAAAATGTTCCTCTATGTATTTATCATTTTCACTTTTTCGTAAGGTATGTGCTAATGATTTTGATATTTCAGAAACTTTGAATAGCAATAGTAGTAACTCATCTTCTAAATTTTCATTGTTTGCATGTTCTAGTTTTTCCATTATAATTTTATGTGGTTTTTTATTTTTATCAAAAATTGCATATTTATTAAGCATTGTTAAGAACAGGTTAAATAACTCGGGTTTAGTGCTAAGTAAGTAATTTAATACAGATATAGCAATTTTATTGTTATTATTTATTTCTTCAAGATTTTTAATAGCTTTATCGGATAAACCTATTTTTTCTATAATTTCGTTGTATTCTGGTTTTAAATTATTAGATTCTCCATAAATGTAGTCTAATGAAACATTAAATATTTTTGTGTATTCTAAAGCCATATCAATAGTTAGTCCTCTCACTGCTCTTTCTATTTGTGATATTGTATGCCCTCCGGTTTCTCCATCTAATGCGGTTTTTAGTATATCTCTATTCTTTAATACTTCTGCTAATTCTTTTTGAGATAGTTTGGCTTCTTCTCGTAAATTTTTAAGTCTTATACCTATTTCTTTTTGTTTTGATTTTTCCATTGGTTATATTTCACCCTTTCCTTATTATTATAATAGCACATTATGGATAAAAAATGTATATTTTTTTAAAAATAATGGTAAAAAAGTATTGAAAGTATAAAAAATGTGTGTTATATTTAAACTGCAAAGGGCAAAAAAAGACCATAAAAGCATCGGGTCCTTCCTAAAAACTGACTATTTTATATCCAGTTGCTCTTTGCAAAATCTTATGAGAAAGGAGGTATATAATGTTTAATTCATCAGAAGATGTAAAAAGCTCTAATTTAGGTGCAACTAATTTAGAGCAAAATGATGTAAACATCTCAAATACATCTAATGATATTATATCACAAGATGATATGGATACACAACTAGATGATGGTTGGCTTTTCCAAGATAACATAGAGATATTTGATGTAAATCATGAAGAACCATTAAATATTATGCAAATGGCTTTGCAGAAATCTATCGAGAAAGAACATGCTATGATACCCGATAATGTGGTTCTTCCATGTTCTATTGATAGAGCAGAGTATTATTATACGAGCAGTTCTAATACACCCGTTGTTAAATTAATTTGCTTAGTTAATGATGGTACTCCAAATGTGAAAAGCATTGAGGACTTATTCTTCTTAGGTAATGATTATATTGAGAACACGATAGATAGATTAAATTCTGTACTATCTCGTTTCAATTATCATTTAACAACAAATGATGTTCGAGATGTTTCTACTATAACTGAAGCGATTAATCGTTTGCATGGTAGACAAGCTAAGATTAAACAATATGAAAAGAACAACGACAAGAAGTATTGGTATTACCAAGCTTAGTTTTAGTTCTTTATTGAGAGAGTAATTTAAATAGAAAATATAATCGTAGGCGTTGCTCTCTCGCCTTAGCGATTATATATAATGAAAGAGGTAAATTATGAAAAATGTAAATAAAAAAATAAAAAGTATAGCAGTATGGAGTAAAGAAACTCCATTACCTAAAATGAAATTTTTTGAAGAGGAGATAAAAGGTATAAGAATGGATGGAATTCAATACAATATGTATTGCTTTGATGATAAGTTTTTAACTCCATCTACTTATAATGATTTGGTTTTAATTTTAAACACCGATAAATTGAATAAGTGTACGATAGAAGAATTATTAAAACCAGATTTTAGACTTTATAAAGTTGGTTTAGAATATGATGACACTACATATGAAGAATTTCAGTCTGGAATAAGTGATTGTCCTTGTTGTGGAATGTATTATACAGAAGTAGAAGAAAATTTAGAAACTAACGAATTGGCACTATTTGTTAGAACTAAAAAGAAAGGTGAAGTGTGGATGTGAAAAATGGTACTGTAAAAAAAGAGAAAAAGAAAAAGTTAAGAGAAATAGTATTGCATGGCGGTTCTTATTCTGATTTACATTCGGTTTTTGAGAATGATACTACCAAAATTATTATTTCTAAAAATCAAATTCATCTTGCAGATATTAGAGGTATTACTAAGTCTGATAGTTACGTTTTGATTTTTGGTGAAAGTGATGTAGATACAACTCTTGATTTTGATAGCTTTTCAATTATTTGTGATGAAGAGATTTTAAAATCTTATGAAGAGTTATTAGATAAAGGAATGGTTATAGTGCAAATAGATATATTGTTTGATAATGCACCTAAAGAAGAATACATGTTTCCATTTAGTGTTAAAGCTGAAATAAAAGAAAATTGTAATTTTATGGGTGTTAATGGTGCTCGTATATCCTTTAAAAGAAATTATGATACTAAAGAAAATTAGTATTGCTTAAAGTATACTTTTAGCAACACTCGAAAAAAGCTGATTATTGTGTTTATAAAACTCCAATTCATAAGTTTTGCAATATTTCTTATGCTTTTGGAGTTTTTCCAACACTTTTGGCTCGATCTTTGTAAATGATGTCACATATAATTAATTTCATTAAGGAGGTGTTGAAATGGCTAGTAAGATTTTTGCTTATATAAGGGCAAGTAGTAAAGACCAAAATGTTGCTAGACAATTAGAAGCTCTTAAAGAATTTAATATTGATGAGCGAGATATTTATATTGATAAGCAAAGTGGAAAAGATTTTAATCGAGAACAATATCAAATATTGAAAAAAGCTTTAAGAGAAAACGATATTTTAGTGATTAAAAGTATTGACCGCTTAGGAAGAAACTATAATATGATACTTGAAGAGTGGCGAGATATAACACAAAACATTAAAGCAGATATTAAAGTTTTAGATATGCCGATATTAGATACAAGCAAGAATAAAGATTTACTTGGAAGTGTTATCAATGATATTATTCTTGCTTTGCTATCTTATGTGGCAGAACAAGAAAGAACCTATATACGTTCTAGGCAACGTGAGGGAATTGACCTATATTTAAAAACTGGGAAAACTAAAACTGGTAATCGTATGGGTCGTCCTACTCTCCCACTTCCTACTAACTGGAGCGAAGTTTATGATAAGTGGAACAATAAAAAAATTACAGCAAAAAAAGCTATGGAATTACTAGGTGGAATAAAACCTAATAAATTCTATGCTTGGGTAAAAGAAGAAAGGAATTGATTTTAATATGAAATGTGTTAGTAAAAAAGAAGATTTAAAAAAATTAGGTAAAAAGGTATCACTAAAACATATTGAAAGTCAAGTGCTAGATGTTATAAAAGAAGTTGGAAATATTTCAGTTGAAGAGATATGTGCTTATTTCTTTCCGAAGAGTAGTATTAATATGGCTATGTTCTACAATACCTTTATTGTACCTTTGGTATCTAATAAGGATATAGAATTATTAAATGCTAAAGAAGATGATAAGTTTTATTATGGTAGTGATAGAATTCTAGGGAAAGTAATTTTAAAATCGAAAGGAAGCGATTAAATTATGAATAGTGATAAAAAAATCGTAGCTATTTATACTAGAGTAAGCACTTTAGACCAAGCTAGAGAGGGTCATAGTTTAGAAGAACAGGAAAAAAGATTAAAAGCTTATTGTGAATATAATGGCTATACAGTTTTCAAGATTTATAAAGAAGCTGGTATAAGTGGAAAATCAACTGAAAATCGACCTCAATATCAACAAATGATAAAAGAGATGAAAAAAGGGAAATTTAATTGCATTGTAGCTTTCAAATTAGATAGAATTAGTCGTAGCATAAGTGATTTTGAGAATTTCTTTAATGAAATTAAGAAATATAACTGTGGTATAGAATTACTTTGTGAGAAAATAAATACTTCTGAAGCCTCTGGAATGATGTTTGCACGTATGTTAGGTATATTCGCTCAATTTGAAAGAGAGCTAATTGTTGAAAGAACTCTTATAGGTGTAGAAAGTGCTGTTAATAAAGGAAATTTTGGTGGTAAACCTCCTCTTGGTTATAAAAAAGAAATTATAGATGGGAAAAGCACTAAAAAGTGGGTCATCGATGAAACTGGGGCAAAAATAGTTAGAGAAATTTTTGATTTGTGCTTAAATGGAAAAACTTACTTTCAAATATCTACTATTTTAAAAAAGAAATATCCAAAAGTAATATCTAGTAAGAAAACCGATAAAGAAACAGGAGAAGAAAAAATAAAGTATCGTGCTTGGACTGATAGTTCAATTTCAAAAATCTTAAATGGAAAATATTATATAGGTACTTATGAATATCGAAGAAACGTTGAAAATAAAGAAACCGTAGAAATAGTTGATATTGTTCCTAAAATAATAGAAGAAGATATATTTTACCAATGCCAAGAAAACATACAAAAGAATATTCATAACTATTATAGAGCTAAACAATATTTATTTATGCAGAAGTTATTATGTCCTAAGTGTGGTAGAATTATGGCTTGCAATGGAACAAAAAAAGCTAATGGTACAGAGTATCTTTATTATAAATGTAAGGACTGTAAAACTTACTTTAGAGAAGATTACTTGGAAAGTGAACTTATAGAAGTATTATCAAAATATCTTGGGTTCTATTTACTACTTGAAAAAGATTATATAGTATTGGATAAAGAAACATCTAGAAAATTAAATACTGGTAAAATTGATAATACGATTAGATATGCTTTAGATACTATGTTAATAGAAAATAGGTTTAATAAAACTAATTGCTATCTACTTGAATTTTTATGGAATTCATTAGAATATGAGGGAAAGCGAGATTTTATTAGTACTTATATAGATACTATAAAAATAAAGAAGTATCACGTTAAAGGTGAAAAAGACCCTAGAATTAAAATAGAAGAATTAAAGCTAAAACGAAATAAATTTAAAAAATTATTTGAATTAGAGCAAAAGAATATGCTTGATGAAATCGTAAAAGATACTACTGGGCAAGATTTTAGTGTTGCTGAGTTTGATAGTAGAAAAAAAGCAGATGATTATATAAATGTACTTAAAGAAAAGTATAATATAAGAGTTGTTGATACTAATAAGGGCGATTATTTAGATATAGCTTATAATGAAGTATTTAAGATGATAAGCATTAAAAGTAATCGAGCTGTTGAAAAAGACAATATCTTATGGTTAGAGCTTGTGGGAGATTATCAAGAATATCTTGAAGAGGGTTCTGATATAATTCTTACCAACAATGGTTGTTATAGAGAAGAAAAAGTGATATAATGAGTGTGTTAGAAACAGCCGGCACACTCACTAAAATAGTGCGTTTTAGAGAGGTAATAAGGTAAAAATAAAAGTTTGGAAAGCCCTTCTTACCACGTGCCAAGTGAACATAACACGAACTTTTACTACTTTGTAGGAGGGTTTGCTGTTAAATATATATTAGAATGAAAGTGCCATAAATATGGTGCTTTTGTTTTGAAAAGTTAGATTAAATGATATAATATATGTATCAAATGTTTTATGGGTGGTGTTGGTATGAGGATTAAAAACATTTACAAATATAAAAAATGGTTTCAAAAAGAGAAAGCAGATAAACATAAATTGAAATTAGAAAATAAGTTGTATAAACTTGAAATTAAAAAATCTAATAGTAAAAAATATTTTGGTATTGAATTTGATAATTTAAAACAAATAGTTAAACGAACTTTAATAGCGATAGTATATCTAGGAGTACTATTGTTAATATCTATGTTGATTGATAAAATTTTTGATTATTTTGTTTGGAAAGATAGTATTTTAGAATATATTAAATATGATAAGGAAATGTTTATAAATTTTCTAATATCAAGTTTAAGTATAGCTGGTTTTCTTGTGGCATTATTTTATGCTAATTTATCTGGTGTTTTTACTTCAAGATATGCTCATATTTCAAGTCGAATTTCTAAAGAACTATTAAATGAATATGCAAATAGAAAATATGTTAATGCAATACAAAACTATATAATAGTCGTTTTATTAGTTCTACTTTTAAATGTAGTTGGTATAAATACTGATATTACCTTGGCAACAATGATAATTGTTCTTACCATAAGAATTATCATGATATTTATAGAGTTATCAAAAAGAATATTTATATATTCAGATATTTCAATAATTGCTCAAGCGACTATGCAAAAAATGATTGACATAATAAGAAGAGTTCAAGTTGATAACTATAAATATGATAACCTTAATTTTCAAAATCATCATTACAAATTAATTGATGAGAATATTAATACTTTAAGCGATTTATCGGATTCACTAATAAGAGATAAAGACCATGAAGGTTTAGGAAAATTGTTAAATATTAATTTAGTATTAATTGCTAATTATTCAAAAGTAAAAAATAAAATACCTTATAATTCGTTATGGTTTCCAAATACCACTCAGACTAAAGTTTGGTTTAAAGAAAATGATAGTGAACTTATAACTGCTATAAATACTGGTACATCATTAAGTCCAAAATTAATACGAGATAAATATTTCTTTGAAAACAGATTATTTGAAATTAATTTCAAAATTGTTTGTTTCTTTATAAAAGAAAATCAATTGAAAAATGTTTATAATTATTTTGAAGCATATCATGAATACTTTGGTAGTTTTTCTAAAAGTGGTGATGTTGAATATTGGTATACTAATTTACAAAATAATATTAAATTTATTATTGATAAAATAGATTTTTCCATAGTTGAGCGAAACGATTATGTTATTGGTTTACTTGATTTAATATCTTTATATTCGATAGATTTTATAAGCGATTTTTCTATTTATATAGATAATCTTTTAGAGAATATTAGTAAAATCAAATGGAAAAAAATTGATAGAACACAAGTACTAAAAAACAATGCTTATTTTATGAATAATGAACAATTTAATGATTTTGTAAAAAGATTAGAAAATGAGCGATATGTTGAAAAAAGATTAGTTACTTCTAATGAATTTATTACTGAATATGTATATTGTCAATTAATTGAGCAGCTAAATACATATATTAATATGTTACCAAAAACAATTGATGAATTAAACAAGATATCAGAGAAATTGTTGGATAAGCAACTACTAATAGAACCTGCTTTAATAAATTCTAGAATAATTGAACTTAATAATAAAATATTATATAGGTTAGGAATACTAGAACAACAATATGAACAAATAAAACAAAAAGAAAATGGAAATTTTAAATATAAAGAAATCAATTTTGAGTTAATAAAACAAGAATTAAAGAAGCATTATATTATAAGTGTTGAACAATTTAGTAAAATAATTGTAGGTTTGTATTTTGAAAAATATGATATAGAAAAAAACAAATTAGATTTTATAGGACAAGCATTTTATCAATTAACTTTTTTAATGTTAGATTTAATTTATGAAGATGATTATCAATCATTCGAAAAACTATATTCTAATTTTGCAGCAGTATGTTCAATAAGTAATTCTTATATAAGGAATGTAATCCCAGCAGATTGGAATCAACCCTATGTATTGAATAAATATACAATGTCTACTATTAACTTTATGAATATAAGTGGTTTTGCAATATATTATTCACATTTGAAAAAAGATGATAGATGGGAAAAGTTAGTATTAAATTATGCTAAAGATATAATTTTTAGTGAAACAAATAATAATAAAGGACAATTTATTACTAATTGTAAAACTTGTGCTAATATATATAACGATAATCTTTTAAGTATTACTTTACTTGATACTGGTTTAAAAAGTTCAA
Source organism: uncultured Mycoplasmatota bacterium (assembly GCA_948472605.1). Lineage (GTDB taxonomy): Bacteria > Bacillota_I > Bacilli_A > RF39 > UBA660 > MGBC108787. The sequence goes on along the minus strand of CAOKUH010000058.1, from coordinate 1,814 downwards.
TGGAAAGATTTGTTGAAAGTACTAAAATTTTAAAATATAAATATGTTGATCAATTTGGGTTTCACAGAATAGTTGACTTTGATGATGAGTTAATAAGAAAATTTAATTATGGTGAATATGGGTTTTCGGGTAATTTATTTGAAGTATATTTGCATTGTTGCATCAATACTTATCTCAAGGATGAGGAAAAATATAAAACCAAGTTTAATTGGGCAGAAAGGAATGAGAAAGATGAACTATAATCATGAATTAGAAAGTTTTTATAGGAATTATAGTGAATTGATTTTATATCTTTTATGTAGAGATTATAATAATTTTTTTTCGTTCAAAAAAAGTACAAAGTCAAAATTATCAAAACACATTTTAACTTATAATCTTTCAAGTGTTATAGAAGAAATATGTTATTATCTTGTTAAAAATGGAAAGTATACGATATATTATGAAATAAAAAAAGAAAAAAAAGATACTATGATTAATTTTTTACAGAAACCAATTTTAAAACATGAGAAAATTGATTTTACATTTCCTAAATTTATAATGAGTAATAGAAAAAGAAAAAAGGTTATAAATAGTTTAACTTTGTTAAACTCTAATCAAATATTTACCGATAATGATGATGTCTTGGAAAGAATGAGATTTGTAGGCGATATGAGAAATAAAGCTGATATTGAAATCGGAAGATTAGGGAAACATTTTTATATAAATGATAATTTCTATGAATATTATAATGATTATTATTGCTTATATAGAAAGATTAAACAATCTATTGAACAAAGAAAACTTGTTGATTATGTCTTGGAAATTCTAAATAGTAAACTTATTAAAATTTTTAATCTTAAAGAAGATGATATAATCATTTTTAATGGTCTAACCATAGAGAAACTCAAAGATTTATTATGCCAGTTGGAATATAATACTAGTACAATGTCTGATATATGGGATAAATTAAATAATAAAGTTAAGCCAATAAATTAAAAAATCAATATAGATATAAAAAAGAATGATTTTAAAGTTGTTATTGTTTAAAAAATTTGATAGATTTGCTAGAAATAGTTCTTTTTGGTTTAATAAAAAAGCCACATTGAATTATGATATAATAATATATATATTATTAAGGAGAGTTTTTATGGTTGATTCTAAAAAATATGTAGTGTTAGATGTAGAAACTAATGGTTTGTCATCAATAAAATATGACTTATTATCTATATCTATATTTAAACCAGACGATAATAAAACTTATGATAGATATTTTCCGCTTGAACTAAATGAATATGTTGAGACAACTTGGATTAATGGTATAACTGAAGAAATGCTTGAAGATAAAGAGCCGCTAACACAAGAAGAATTTGATATTTTAATAAAAGAATTTGAATTAGATAAGAGAACAATACTTACTTATGGGAATTTAGATGAGAAGTTTATAAAAAAGTATTTACTTAGAAAGAAGATTCAAGGATTCGATAGACTTAATTTTTATAATTTTAAGCATGATATTATTTCAAGTCGTTTTTCTGAGGGAAATATAACAAAGGATAATTTATGTGCAGTTTATGGCATTAAGAATATTAACAAAGTGCATTGTGGATTAAATGATTGTATTTTAGAGTGGGAATTATTTAAAAAAATGAATGGTAATAAATTAATTATTATTGGTAATTCAGTAAATGAATTTAATTCTAAATATATAATACCAGCTAGTTATTTACAAAATTACACTAATTTTAAGTATTGTATTAAAAATTTTCCAAAAGTTAATTATGAGATGACTAACTATTAGAAGTCAAGGGCTTTTTGATAGTTTGTTATAAATTGGA